>DASZJS010000933.1:0-7360 GCA_035947935.1 Gemmata sp.
CACTGGCACCTCTGCAGATCGTGAAATCCCTGCCCGTTTTTTGAGTAGTCCAACGGATAGTATTCCGGATTTGAAGCGGCTTACTATTAAGTAGGGTTCGTCCATTGGTTTCGGCCAGAACCGGAGAAATCGTTTTACTGCGCTCTCCGAAATCAGTCACCAAGTTGCGGATTTGCTTTCGGAGGCGGGAGACATTCGGTCGAGTAAGCCCCGAGACTCTGATGGTCAGCACCATATCCAGTTGCCGGAGCAGACCGTTCTGCGGCTGGAGCAGTTGAGACAACAAACGGGCAAGCAGTCGATTGCCGAAGTTGTCGTCGAGGCGGCGGAGTTGTACGCGCAACTGCGAACCTCGGGAGAGAGTACGTCCAAACAGTTAACTCCGCGCAGCCGCGAGGTGTTGCGTTTGGTGGCAAACGGCCTCTCGTCAAAAGGGATTGCCGCGCGACTCAAGATCAGCCTGAAGACTGCAGAATTCCATCGTGCCAAGCTGATGAAAAAACTAGGGGTTCGCGGCGTAGCCGGACTGGTGCGGTATGCCATTCGAGAGGGTGTGATTTTGCCATAACTTGGCGAGATCGTTTCGGGCCATCCGCGGATGACGGCAAATGAAATGGTATATCGCTAGGGTATTTGCTAGTTGCGGGGGGGGAGGACGCTGCTCTTTAATATTATTTCTGCACGTTGGGCACACCTTACATGATCCTGCCCCGCTGCTTGGTTATCTTTCGGGTGACTGGGCGACGCCTGGGGGACGTACGAGCAGCGGGGCTTTCTCGCGCGAAACGGAAATGTGGCGGATGACGCCCTCTACTTCCGATGTTAGCCTTCGCCGCAAAGAATACGCCAGGCAGGAAACGGCGCTGGTGTGTTTCATCGCACGTGACCGTCCAACTCCCGACTCCGCGCCGTTCAGTTCGTGTTCATCACATCTACCATGCTGGATGAGAAAGACCGAGCCAGAACCCGGCGCTGGGGGCAGCCAGGTTCCTCCTTTGCCCCATCGAGCCAGAACTGTTCTTGGCCGAGATCGAGGCATGCTTGGTCGAAAAGGAGACGAGCTGACTGTGGCAACCATTCTGATCGTTGATGACCGGCCCTCCAACCGAGAGTATCTGGTAACCCTGCTTGGCTATAGCGGGCATCGTTTGCTCCAGGCCGCCGATGGCGCGGCGGCCCTCGCCACTGCCCGGAGGGAGCACCCCGACCTGATCATCGCCGACATCCTCATGCCGACCATGGACGGCTACGAATTGGTCCGGCAACTTCGTACCGACCCCGCGATCGCTGCTACCCCAGTGATCTTCTACACGGCACACTACCACGAACGAGAGGCGCGAACCCTGGCGGACGCCTGCGGTGTCTCCCACGTGCTGACCAAACCCGCAGAGCCGGAAGCTATCCTCCGCACGGTAGATGCCGCTCTGGGCGTGGCTGATGCTCATGCGTCTGCCCCCACAGCGGCGGAGTTCGACCGCGACCATCTGCGGCTACTGACCGACAAACTGTCCCAGAAAGTGGACGAACTCAGGATAACCAACGAGCGACTCACCGCGCTGGTCGATTTGGGCCTGGAACTTGGGTCCGAACGTGATCCCCAGCAGTTACTCCAGAAATTCTGTCACGGGGTTCGCGAAATCATCGGGGCCAGGTATGCGATTGTAGGCATCCTGGACACCAACAGCTTGGGATTACGCTATTTCTTCACGAGCGGGATGGATGCGGAGACTGCCAACCGCCTTGGTTCGCCCGACCCAGGACGAGGTGGTCCCGGGACGGTCTTTCGCGAGTCGCGTTGCCTCCGCTTGCACAACCCGGGCGGTCATCCGGTCGCCATCGATTTCCCCTCTTCGTACCCACCGTTGCATTCCTGGCTAGGCGCTCCCATCGTCTCACCGAGCCGTGTGTACGGCTGGCTTGGCCTTCTCAATAAAGTCGGTGCCGAGGCGTTCAGCGACGAGGATGAACGACTCGCTGGCACCCTTGCCGCTCAGGTGGGGCGGATTTATGAGAACGGCAGTCTCTACTCCGACGTCCTCCACCACTCGATGAAGCTGGCTGAGGAGGTCGCTGAACGAAAGCTTGCTGAGTCGGCGGTGCAGCGGACTGCCGACCTGCTCCGGGCGGTGGCCGAAGGGACGACCGACGCGCTGTTCGTGAAAGACCGCGACGGAAAATACCTGTTGTTCAATGAAGCCGCCGCGAGATTCGTCGGGATGTCCGTCGCCGAGGTTTTGGGGAAAGACGATACTGCACTGTTCGACCCAGAGAGCGCCCGACTCTTGATGAACCGGGACCAACAGGTCATGTCCTCCGGTGCAGTGGTGACAGAGGAGGAGACGCTGACCGCGGCCGGGATCACGCGGACCTACCTGGCGACGAAGGGTCCCTATCGGGACAAGCAGGGGAACGTGATCGGGATTCTTGGTATCTCCCGCGACATAACCGACCGGAAGCGGACCGAGGCCGCACTCCGCGAAGCTCAGCAGCGTCTCCAGTATGTCGTGGCCTCCAGCCCAGCCATGCTCTACACACTGGCTGGTGAAGGAGAAAACCTCCAGCTCACCTGGATCAGTGAGAATGTCTCGGAACTGACCGGTTATACGCTCGCCGAAACCTTCCAACCCAGGTGGTGGCACGAGCGCGTTCACCACGACGACTTTCCGCGGGTGTGGGATGAGATCCAAAAACGCCTGTTCGCGGACGGCCGACTGGTCGATGAGTATCGCTTTCGTCACAGCGACGGCAACTACCGCTGGGTCCGGAGCGAGATGCGGCTGATCCGTGACCGGGCCGGCCAGTCCGTGGAGATCATCGGTTCGTGGTCGGACGTCACCGACCGCAAGCAGCTCGAAGACCAGTTTCGCCAGGCCCAGAAGATGGAGGCAATCGGCCGCTTGGCCGGCGGGGTGGCGCATGACTTCAACAACCTGTTGACTGTCATCAACGGTTACGGCGAGTTGGTACTGGGCGCGCTGCCCGCCATCAACCCGAACCGGGAGTTGGTCCGGGAGATTGTCGCTGCCGGGGAGCGGGCCGCCGGGCTAACCCGCCAGCTCCTGGCCTTCAGCCGTAAGGCCATCCTTAAGCCGAAGGTGCTGGACCTGACAACCGTGGTGACTGACGTGGAGCGGATGCTCCGTCGGATCGTCGGCGAGGACATCCAACTGACAGTCGTGTCCGACCCGGAAGTCGGTGCCATCAAGGCCGACCCGGGACAGGTTGAGCAGGTAATCCTGAACCTGGTGGTGAACGCACGGGATGCGATGCCGACGGGGGGACGCCTAACCATCGAGGTGCGGAACGTCGAGCTGGACGAAACGTATGCTCGGGACCACACGGATGCCCGACCCGGTTCGCACGTCTTGCTAGCCGTAACCGACGCCGGGTGCGGGATGGACACTGCAACTATCGCCCGGATCTTCGAGCCATTTTTTAGCACTAAGGGAGAGCACGGCACTGGTCTCGGGCTCGCCACCGTGCATGGCATCGTCCGGCAGGCCGGCGGGCACGTGGCAGTCTATAGCGAGGTCGGGCACGGCACCACTTTCAAGGTATATCTGCCGCGTGTGGAGCAGCGGCCGAGCCTTGGCAAATCTCACCACAACCTGGCCCTTATGCCGAGGGGTAGCGAGACGATTTTGTTGGTGGAGGACGAGGACGGGGTCCGGGTGTTGGCCCGACGCGTACTCCAGAGCAGTGGGTACGCCCTGTTGGAGGCTCGCGATGGGGCCGAAGCGGTGCGGATTGCAGAAGAACATTTGGGACAGATCGACCTGCTGGTGACCGACGTGGTAATGCCACGGCTGGACGGCCGCGTGGTGGCTGAACGTGTTACGGAAATGCACCCCGGGATAAAAGTGCTCTTCCTGTCCGGGTACACCGACGATGCTGTTGTCCGACACGGCATCCTGGAAGCCGAGGTGGCGTTTCTCCAGAAGCCGTTCACCCCCACATCGCTGGCGGCGAAGATTCGGGAAGTGCTGGATGATGAGGGCAATTGCAATACTGATTGAAAATGCCTGTGGAAAGAGCAGCAATCATGATCAACATTCTCGTGATTGACGATGACGAACAGATCCTTCATTTTCTGCGAACGACCCTCGAAACGGAAGGGTATGCCCTGCGGCTGGCCAGTAATGGCGCAGAGGGAATTCTAGTTTACAAGCGTCAGCCTGCCGATCTTGTCCTCTGTGACCTCTACATGGATCGGAAGGAAGGATTGGAAACCATTCTTGAACTTCACAGGCTCTTCCCCCAGGCCAAGATCATCGCCATGAGCGGGGGCAGTAATTCGGTCCCTGCAGATTTTCTAGACCATGCCAGGAAGTTCGGAGCCATCGCTTGCTTATGGAAACCGTTTAACCGGAACTTGCTGTTGCAGACCATTCAAAATGTGCTGAACGACAGGGGTAATGCGTGAGCGATAACGAGACCCCACATCTCATGTAGGAATGAGTCGCGGTCTCTCACCGAGTGCGAGTGCTTGCTGTGCAAGTCAGCCGCGGTGACTGGAGTTCACGTTGCGTTGGTCTTTCGCTGGACGAAGGCGTCCGAGATGTACTTGAGAAATATCAGGCCGAGGACGACGTGCTTGAGTTCCCCACGACGTTGCGCAAACTATCGCGACTCCAGACCCGGCGCGAAGGTCAAGCAGTCCCACTGCCCGCCGTGGCCGGCGTGACCGTGGACTCCGAAACGGGCTGAACCGGCCGGAGGCTTTGTTTTGCCACCGGCCGTACCGATCACCATCCCGGCCCCGAGAGGGTGAATGCCGCCCCAGAAGAGCGGGTGGGCCTTGCCGTTTTTTGTTGGGCTTGATCTGGACCTCGCCCCCGCACCGCCGACCCCCCTCGACACGGGCGAAGTCGTTCGCAGTGGCACGGAAATCTTCGGCGAGAAACTGGCCTTCTGTGGCACGGTGTTCTGGGTCGATGCAGGTGAAGTGGTATACGGCTTGACGGATCAAGGAAATCTCATCGTTCTGAAACTATCTCCGGAAAAGTGTGAGATCCTGGCATCTGCTCATGTACTTGAACCGACGCATGCGGCCCAGGGGCGGAAAGCGGTGTTGTCCCACCCGGCATTTGCCGACAGGCGAGTCTATCTCAAGAACGATAAGGAAATCCTGTGTCTTTCTCTCGCTCAGGGTTGAGGCGGGCGCGGTTGGCGAATGAGATTTCGCCCTTAAGACAGCAAAAACGGCAGGCGAATCACCGATTCCTCACACAATGGGGTGGGCCCAAGACCCACCCCATCTCTGTTCCTTGTTGCTAAGATACATTCATCACGCCAGCAAACCCAACCAGCAAGCCTCCTTGCCGAACCGGAGTTCCGATATGCCCTCTCCAATGACGATGACCGAGAAGATCCTGGCCCGAGCGTCCGGGAAGGGCCACGTTGCCCCCGGCGAGAACGTCTGGGTGAATGTCGATGTGCTGATGACGCACGATGTCTGCGGTCCCGGCACCATCGGGGTGTTCAAGAAACACTTCGGCGAGAACGCCAAGGTGTGGGACAAGGAGAAAGTGGTCATCATCCCCGACCACTACATCTTCACCAAGGATGCGATGGCGAACCGCAACGTGGATGTCCTGCGGGCGTTCGTGAAGGAACAAAACCTGCCGTACTACTACGATGTCGGCACCAAGGATTACAAGGGTGTTTGTCACATTGCTCTGCCCGAGGAAGGGCACACCCGACCGGGTGAAGTGCTGCTCGGAACCGATAGCCACACCTGCACGGCGGGTGCCTTTGGCGAGTTCGCGACAGGCATCGGAAACACCGATGCCGGCTTTGTGATGGGCTGCGGCAAATTGTGGCTCAAAACGCCGCCAACGATGCGGTTCGTCTTCCACGGCAATCTGCCGCCCTATCTCATGGCGAAAGACCTGATCCTCTCGGTGATCGGGGATATCGGGTGCGATGGAGCCACATACCGGGCCATGGAATTCGATGGCGATGGGGTCTTTGCGCTGAACATCGAAGAGCGAATGACTCTGTGCAACATGGTCATTGAGGCGGGCGGGAAAAACGGTGTGATCGCTCCCGATAAAGTCACATTCGACTACGTGAACGAGCGGGATACCAGAAAGAAACCGTATCAGGCGGTCTATACCGATCCGGGTGCGAGCTTCGTGTTCGAGAAGGTTTACGATGTGTCGAAACTGGAGCCGGTGATTGCCAAACCTCACTCACCGGACAACCGGGCATTCGTTTCCGAGGTGAAGGGAACGAAGCTGGACCGTGCCTACATTGGAAGTTGCACGGGTGGCAAGCTGACGGACTTCCGGGCGGCAGCCGACTTGATGAAGGGCAAGGTGGTGAAGATCGACACGTTCGTTGTCCCGGCAACGACCGAGGTTGATCGTGGGCTGGACACCGAAATGATCGGTGGAAAGTCGCTGCGTGACATCTTCCTGGCAGCGGGAGCGAAGATCGGGGAAGCGAGTTGTGCGGCGTGTCTGGGTGGACCGAGCGATACGTTTGGCCGGTTGAATACGCCGTTGAGTTGCATCAGCACAACGAACAGGAATTTCCCGGGTCGGATGGGACACAAGGAGGCGAAAGTGTTTCTGGCAAGCCCGCTGACGGTCGCGGCGAGCGCCCTTGCCGGCACCATCGCCGACCCGCGCGAACTGCTGATCTGATGGGGTGGGCCGATGATCCTTTTGGCAAAGCAGGAAGAATGTGGTTTTCAAAGTAGCCCGCGACTCCGTCGCGGACCCGCCGCGGAGCGGCGGGCTACTTTATTGAATGACACGACACTACCCAGAGCAAGTCGCACATCGTCTCGGTGTTCATCACCATCGTATTCGTGATCGTGAGGACTTCCTGTCCCAACCCGTTCCAAACCCCAAGGACAATAAGCGCTGCCACTCGAATGGCTGGCTAACCTTGGACCTTGTGAGTCAGATGTGCGTGACGTAGACTTGGGGTGAATTGTCGGCGGCGATTCTGCATATCGCCGGGCGATCGTGTCGCTGGCACGGTTGATACCGTTCCGTTGCCCCATCGAATGGCCCTGCGAATGGATCTGATTCGTAACTCTCCCATCCCCCCAGAGTACTTTACATGGCTACCACTACTTCTGAAATTCACGCATTGACCGCTTCAGCCTTTCGCACTCCGGAGAAATTCACGGAATTCTGTCGCAACGAAGGGAAGCCGCTCGGCGGTATCATCGACGGAGAACAGGTGGCTGGCTCGATGAATGCGACTTTTCAAACGATTGACCCTGGTTCACAGCAGGTGCTTGCTACTGTCTCCGAGATGGGAGATGCGGAAGTCGCACGAGCTGTCACTGCGGCCAGCCGTGCGTTTCATGGAGATGGTGGGACTGGCTGGCGTAACGTGGATG
>DASZJS010000934.1:0-7281 GCA_035947935.1 Gemmata sp.
AATTGCGGTTTTCTCCGGAGTTTCCAGGAAATGCCTGAAAACTGTACCTGCGAACTCCGGAGCCGAAGGTTACAGGTTCAACTCCTGTCGGGCATACTCAAGAACAAACCACTTCGCAATCCAAACCAAACGCCCAGTACCAAATCCCATACTGAACTCACCTCGCCCCCGGCTAAATCAAATCCGGAGGTCGCTTTCGTTGGCCTCACTGACGTGGGGAATGCAGAGGAATAAAAAGGATTGGTCCGGATAAAGAGAACCAAAGTCTTGCCGACTGCCTTTCGCACAATTCTCAACCTTTTATCCATATCTGCATGCTATTTCCCGACTGCCCTTTCCCGGATTTTGGGTACGATTAGACGAGTGTGGGCAGGTTTGGTGGCCAGTTCGTTGACACCTCAAATTGATCCATTCGCCGCCAGGTTACCTCGACTGATCTCGAAACATAGTGGATGCCCGATCGCAGGCTACAACGATGTTGATCTGCGCGGAAGGATAAGGCAACGGTGGAACCGATCTGACCGCAGACGTCAGAGCAAGCGCTGACGTTCAAGAGTCGTTGTGATCGGCACAAAAATATAAGATTTCGCGGTGAGTCATGAAGCCCTTCTGCAACCCTATTGAGTAGGGAGACCAGGATGCGCGTGAATGAAGAATGCGACCGGGAGTTGTTCCTCGACCAAGCGCGAGCGGGGAATCTGGGAGTGCTCGGAGCATTGCTGGAACTCTATCGACCATACCTTACTTTGCTGGCGCGGCTTGAGATCGGTCGACGACTTCGCGGAAAAGCGGATGAAACCGATGTCGTGCAAGATGTGTTCGTTGAAGCAGTTCGCCAGTTCGGACGATTCCGTGGGACCGGGGAACCTGAGTTGACGGCTTGGCTGCGGCGAATACTCGCAGGTTGTTTGAATATGCTTGCTCGTCGGTATTGCGGAACTCAAGCTCGCGACCTCCGTCTGGAGCAAACATTCGAGTACGATCTCGACCGATCCTCTCGCATTCTCGATAACGGGTTGATCGACAGAGGAAGTAGTCCCAGCCACAAGGCGAGCCGCAGGGAACAGGCCGTCCTCTTGGCCGATGCGCTGGAGCGACTGCCGGTGCATTACCGCGAAGTGATTGTTCTCCATAGTCTTGAGGGGCTGACTTTCCGGGAAATTGGGGTCAGCATGGAAAGATCAGCCGTGGCCGTTGAACGTCTTTGGTCTCGGGCACTGCCATTGCTCCGGCAGGCGCTGGAGGCAGTGAGATGAACTATCCGAACGATGAATACGCGGACGAATTGACACCCGTCATGCTCGCACTCCGCGATTATCGGGCTTCCCTTGAAACCGGACATACGCCCGATCGGTTGGAATTCCTCTCTCGTTATTCTGACATTGCTGGTGAACTTGCCGACTGTCTTGATGGATTGGAGTTCCTGCGATCCGCAGCCCCTAACTTCTCGACTTCGCCGGCCATCGATCCCGAACTCCCCGCGCCTTTAGAAGGAACCCTTGGCGACTACCGCCTCATCCGCGAGGTTGGCCGCGGTGGAATGGGCGTGGTATACGAGGCAGAGCAAATCTCACTGCGTCGCCGGGTGGCTTTGAAGGTACTACCTTTCGCGGCAGGTATCGATCATCGTCAGCTTCAGCGATTCAAGAACGAGGCAAGTGCCGCCGCTCACCTTCGGCACGAGAGCATCGTCCCCGTGTATGCGGTCGGCAACGAACGCGGTATCCATTACTACGTGATGCAGTTCGTCGATGGGCAAAGTCTCGCCGATCTGATTGCGGAACTTCGTCATCCTGTGGTCAAGGCACCGACTTCGCATCCTGCAGAAAGCACTCTACCATGTGCTCGTCTCCCAACCGAGCGACATTCGGGTGGGCCAGCGTACTTCGACTGGGTGGCGGGAGTGGGCCGACAAGCTGCGTTAGCCCTCGAATATGCTCACCAGACGGGAGTTGTTCATCGCGACGTGAAGCCCGGAAACCTGCTCCTGGACTCGCAAGGGCAACTCTGGATTACCGACTTCGGGCTCGCGCAGGTGAGCGGTGACACCGGTCTAACCATGACTGGCGAACTCCTGGGCACGTTACGCTATGCCAGCCCAGAACAGGCGGTTGGCAAACGCGGAGTCATTGACCACCGCAGCGATGTGTATTCACTTGGAGCGACCCTCTGTGAACTGCTCACGCTTCGCCCGCCGTTTGCGGGCGACGACCGCCATGAGCTTCTTCGACAGATCGTTGAGGATGAGCCGTCGCTCCGTTCGATCAATTCCACGATCCCCGTGGAGTTGGAAACGATCATTCTAAAGACGCTGCGGAAGGAACCGGGCGACCGCTACGCCACTGCACAGGAACTGGCTGATGATCTTCAGCGATTCCTCAGCCGCCAACCGGTGTTGGCACGCCGGCCCGGTTTTGCAGAACGATTTCGCGTATGGGGAAGACGGCATCCAACCGCGATTTTCGTTGGTGTCGTGGCGTTGCTTCTCATTACCGCCGGGTCGCTTCTGAGTGTGGTGATGATTCGTTCCGAGCAGGAGCGGACTCTGACAGAGCAGCAGCGGACTCTGACAGAGCAGCAAAGGGCCGAGGAGGCCTACCAGCGAGAACGCCAGCGGGCCGAGGAGGCCAAGGCCCGGCTCACACTTGCCCGCCGTGCGGTGGATGAATTGTTCCGAATGAGCGAGGAAGAACTGGCTGATCGGCCTGGCATGGAGATGTTGCGGAAGCGTCTACTCTGCTCATCACTCGCCTTTTATCAAGAGTTCCTCGAAGAGCATCGCGACGATCCCGAGGCTCGTGCGGAACTTCTCGACACTACCCGGCGAGTCGAAACGATCCTCGCTGATCTCGCTGTGCTCCGGGCTGCTACTCACTTCTACCTACTCTGTCAGCCGGTTGTTCTCGATGACTTACAACTCAGTCCAGAACAGAGAGTTGGGATGAAAGAACTCACTTCCCGTGTGGGGAAAGAGTGGATGGAATCCTTTCGCGACATCGGCCTCGTGTCGCATGCGGTGCGGAGTCGTCGTGCCATTAATCAAGCGTGGGCCAACGAATCCGAACTCAATTCGATTCTGAGTCCCGCTCAACACGGGCGACTCCGCCAGATTGGTTTGCAGTCGGAAGGACTGAGCGCGATTCGCGATCCCGAAGTCGCCGTAGTACTCGGACTCACAGCGGATCAGCGCGAGCGAATTCGAGTGATCGAAGATAATGCGGTTTTTGGCTGGATGCGAGCGATAGGACGCAGCGGAACACCTCGTTCACCGCTCGAGCCGAAAGAACAATCGATGAACGCGCAGATTCTGGCGGTACTGACGAACGTGCAAGCCCAGAAGTGGCGTGAGATCACCGGCGAACCTATCAAGGGACCGCTCGTTGTTTTCGGTTCACTTCCTTCGGCGGCTACCCAGAAGATTCCGAAAGCAGGCACAGAGAGTCCGTAAGGCGAGCGGCAGGACTTGGTTCCCCTGTAGGACGGCCTGGGAAGACCGTCCTACAGGTATGCTTTTCCCTGCCGCTTGCCAAACATCATGGACTCGATGCGATCACACCAAACAGACTCCGGGAGATATTTCCATGAGCAGACGATTCCTGGCGCGGACAGTCGCTGTAGTTTGCGGCTTTATGCCGATTGTCCTGCTTCTGAGTTCGCAACCCGTGCGGTCTGCTTTGCCAGAAGATCCAAAACCGGCACAGAAGAATACCGAAGCCAGGGATACCTTTGGCTCAACGAAGGTGTGGTCCATCCATCTCGAGATTTCCGCGAAGGAATACGATGCGATGCAACCGGCCTTCGGCGGAGGGTTCGGCCCGCCACCGAAGAAGGAAGTGAAGAAGGACGACAAGAAACGCGACAGCGAAAAGAACCTGTTCGGCACCGATTTCCCCTGGGTCGAAGCTGACTTCACTGCGGACGGCAAGACACTGAAGAAGGTCGGCGTCCGCTATGCCGGTGACATCACTTATTTCGTCTCCGCGCAAGGGCTGAAGCGGCCTCTGAAGATCGCGTTCGACAAGTTCAGCGCCCAGCAGTTTGATGGCCTCTCCGCGATCCAACTCCACGCAATGCCGCTCGATCCCGCGAAGGCTCGCGAGGTACTTGCCTATTCTGTGTTCCGGGCCGCGGGCGTGCCCTCGCCACGCACCGCGTTCGCAGAGGTCACACTCGCCGTGCCCGGCAAGCACGACAAGGACTATCTCGGTCTGTACACCGTGGTCGAGAACGTGGACTCCCGGTTCTTCGCCGACCGGTTTGGCTCCGACAAGGGGCTGGCGTTGAAGCCCTTCGGCATCCGCGGCATCGATTTTCTTGGCGATGATTGGGATCGCTACAAGGGTCAGTATCGACCACAGCGGGACGCAACGAAGGACGAGGGGAAGCGCGTTATCGAATTCGCAAAACTTGTGAATCAGGCGAACGACGATGAGTTCAAGAAGCAGATCGACTCGTTCATCGACGTGGAGGCGTTCCTGCGGTTCCTGGCCGCTAATGCACTGACGTCAAATCTGGAGAGTTTCTTCGCTCTTGGTCATAACTACACGCTGTACCTCGACCCGAAAACGAACAAGTTCCACTTCATCCCCGGCGACCTGGAGTTCTCATTCGCCAACTTCCTCCTGATGGGCACAGCCGATCAGTTGATGGACCTGAGCGTGATGAAACCGTACCCCGGTGCGAACAAACTCCCCGATCGATTACTCGCGATCAAAGAGGTGAGCGAAAAGTACCAGAAACTGCTGAAGGAACTCACCGCGACCGCGTTCACGAAGGATCAACTACTCAAGGACGCGGAGGCGCTCGACAAGGCGACGAAGGAAATTCGCGAGAAGGAGAAGAAAGCCGCCGATGCGCGGAAGGAGCCAGCTCCGGGCTTCGGCGGGCCCGGTGGAGCGGGTCCGCAACCGCCGGATATCAAGACGTTCGCCGCGAAGCGCATTGAGTCGGTGGCAGCGCAGCTTGCGGGCAAGAGCAAAGGCTACGCTCCGCAGCAATTCGGTTTCGGCCCGCCGCCAGGCGGACCTGCGGGCGGCAACCTCCAGCCCATAGACGAGAAGATATTCCGCGACAGCGTCCAGGTGCCGCCGGAGTTCGAGGCGACACTGTTCGCGCCAGCGCCGAAGGTGAATTATCCTGTCGCCATCGCGTGTGCGCCGACGGGCGAGGTGTACGTCGCGGTGGACGAGCAGGGGTCACTCGGACGCACGCCCGGCGGGGGGAAGATCCTCCGCTGCATCGACAAGGATGGTAACGGCAAGGTAGATGTGACCGTGTTTGCCAAGGTCGAACACCCTCGCGGCGTATGTGTCCGAGGCAACTCCGTGTGGGTGATGCACCCACCGACCCTGAGCGTCTTCCACGATGATGACGGCGATGGAGTCGCCGATCGGCAGGAGGTACTTGTCACTGGCTTGACCACCGACATGGTGACCAACCGTGGCGGCGATCACACCACCAACTGCGTTCGCATGGGGATCGATGGTTGGCTGTATATCGGAGTAGGCGACTACGGCATCAAGGAGGCGAAAGGGAAGGACGGCAAGACGATCGTTCAGCGCGGCGGTGGTATCGTTCGCGTGCGCCCGGATGGGACTGATCTGGAGGTCTACTGCACTGGCTTGCGGAACACGTTTGACCTGGCCATCGACCCGTTCATGAACTTGTTCACCCGCGACAACACCAACGACGGTGCTGGCTGGGATACTCGCGTCAGCTTGCTGAAGCAATCCGCGCACTATGGTTACACACAACTTTACGCCAACTTCACAGACGAGATCATGCCGCCGCTGGGTGTGTACGGCAACGGCGGTGCCACCGGCGGTCTGTTCGTCCAAGACCCGCGCTGGCCCGCACAGTATCGCAACACCCTCTTCACAGGCGACTGGGGCCGGAGCGAAGTCTACAAGCACGAGTTGAAGGCGAATGGCCCGACGTTCGACTTGAAGCAGGAAGTGTTCATGAAGATGCCGCGCGCCACCGGCATGGACATCGACGGCAGCGGCCGGCTGTACGTGGCGAGCTGGCGCGGCGGCTCGGCGGTGGGGTACGAGGGGCCGAACGTCGGATTCGTCGCCCGCGTCGTGCCGAAAGGGCTCAAGATCGAACCATTCCCCGATCTGAAGAAGGCCAACCTCAAAGACCTCATCAGTTTCCTGAGCGCACCGCAAGCGGTCGCGCGCTTGCACACTCAGGGTGAGTTCCTCGCACGCGGGAAGAGCGCTGAGGCGACCAAAGCGCTTGTTGCGATGGTAGCCAATCCCGACGCTCCGCTCGAAGGGCGGGTCGCGGCAATCTTCACACTGAAGCAACTCGATGGAAAGGAATCGCACGCAGCGATACTCAAATTCGCGGAGATCGCCGCAGTCCGCGAGTTCGCTCTTCGTGTACTCACGGATCGCAAGAAGGAACTGGATGGTCTTGATGCCAAAACCTTCATCGCGGCTTTGGCGGACGACTCGCCCCGCGTGCGTGCCCAGGCGCTCATCAGCCTCGGCCGGTTGAATGATCCGACCACCGTGAAGAGCATACTTCCTCTCACAGCGCGACCAACGGGTTCGACCATGCCGACCCAGCGTCCGCTCCAGGACCAGCCGGACCCAGATCGCGTCGTCCCCCACCTCGCGATGCGAGCGATTGTCTCGCTCAACGCCATCGATGCGTGCCTTGATGCGCTCGACGGGCCACATGCGACGGGGGCACTGTGGGCACTGCGGTACATGCACGACCCGAAGGCGGTCGAGGGGCTCATCAAGAAACTCGGTACCATTCGCACGCCGGAACTGCGCAGGGGAATCCTCGTCACGCTGATCCGTCTTTATCACCGCGAAGCCGACTACATGGGGACGTGGTGGGGCATTCGCCCGGACAGCACCGGCCCCTATTACGACCGTGCCGAATGGGAGATGAGCAAGCGGATCGGCGCGGTCGTCACGGCCGCGGTGCTCGATGGCGACAAGGACACGGTTGCGTTCCTCAAAAAGGAACTCATCCGGCATCAGGTTTCGCTCGCGGGTGTGTCTGCCGGCTCGGCGGCGGTGGCCGTGAAGGAGGAACCGATCATCTTACCGAAGGCCAATCCGAAGAACCCCGACCAGATCGCGAACATGCCTTACGAAACCGCCGCGAAGCACACGCTCGCCGCGAAGGGGGACGAGAAGAGAGGCGAAGCAATCTTCAAAGCACAGTCGTGTGCTGCCTGCCACACGACCGCCGATGGCCAGACGCCCAAGGGACCCCATCTCGTCGAGATTGGTAAACGGTACAAGGCGGACGAGTTGG
>DASZJS010000935.1:0-4689 GCA_035947935.1 Gemmata sp.
ATCTTCATGTTCCCCACAGCCTTGTTATACCCATACCCGCCGGTCACCGTGGCACCGGTCGATGTGATGTACTGGAAGAATCCGGGGGGCGGAACCAGGCTCGGACACATGGTGACCCGGGCGTTGTTCTCGTAATAAGGCGTCAACACCCCCTGGCTCGGATCAACCAGCGATTGGCCCGAGACATACGTGGTCAGCCCGAACCAGAACTGTGTCGGGTAGGTGGGAGGGCCGCCGTAGGGGCCGCTCTCGGGAGGAAGGAGTTGGAGCGCACTCTCGTAGTTGTGGACTGCGAGTGCCAACTGCTTGAGGTTGTTTGCACACTTGATGCGACTGGCGGCCTCGCGCACCTTCTGGACGGCGGGCAGCAGCAGCCCGATCAAGATCGCGATGATCGCGATCACCACCAGTAGTTCGATCAGGGTAAAAGCACGACGGGGAACCTGAGGACCGGAAACACGGACGCACACGGGAACCTCCTGCCGGGTCGGGCAGTGGGTCGGAGCCCCGGGGCCGATGTGCGCGGCCGGGGCGCAGCACAATGCGTGCGCAAAATTCCCGTGTCCGCGCGATCACTCGGTGCCGGAGCATCGCGACGATGGACACGACAGGCAGGTCTTCTGGCTTTCGGCTCTGGCGGCCCGGTTCGCCTTCCCGCGGTTTCCCGTAGTGGCATTGAACCAAGCCTGACCGATTACAGCGGCGGCCCCGCGCCGGATTTTCACCGGCTTCCCTTTTCGTCCCGCGATACACCCCGAGGGGGGTGTACGACTTGGGCACCTGTCGAGTGACGGAAGGTATAGGGCCGGCGCGAGGTGTAGACAAGGGGCGTGTCTCTCCAACTCTCAACTACTCCCAACTCGCACCAAAGCAATACGATAGCTTTCTATCGCATTCCAAGGGGGTTCCATGCGGAAGGTCGTCTTCGTCCAAGGTGGCGGAATCGGGCTGGACCAGGAAGCAGCCGTGCGTCGGCTGTTCGAGGCAGCCGGGGTGCCAGTCGAATTTGATGTTCACGTTGCTGGCCGTGCTGCGTTGGAGCAGGCTCGCGATGCTCTCCCAAAAGACACATTCGATGCCGTTCAAGCCTGCGGCATTGCTCTCAAGACCAAGCTTCTCCAGCCCAAGGGGGCCGGCACTCCCACCGCTCACGGCCCGACTGTCCCCACCAATTACAATGTCGCCTTTCGCCGCGGACTTGGATTGTTCGCATCGGTTCGACCGGTTCACAACCTCTCCGGCATTCCGAGCCGGTTCACGGGAGTCAACTTCCTGCTCGTTCGGGAGATTACCGAAGACCTGTATACAGCCAGCGAGCACGAGATTGTTCCGGGTGTCGTTCAGAGCTTTAAAATCGTGACGGAGGTCGCCTGCTTGCGGTTCTTCCGCTTTGCCTTCGAGTTGGCCCGCAAACAAGGCCGAAAGACCGTCCACTGCATCCACAAGGCGAACATCCTGAAGATGGCCGATGGGTTGTTCCTTGACTGCTTCCGGCGAATTGCTGCGGAATTCCCGGACATCGCACCCAAGGAAATGATCGTCGATAACACCTGCATGCAACTGGTGAGCAAGCCGCAGCAGTTTGAAGTCTTGGCGGCGGGAAACCTCTACGGAGATCTGCTCTCGGACCTCGGGGCCGGGCTGATTGGTGGTGTGAGTTGCACCGCCGCGATGAACCACGGCAGCGGAGTGACCGTTTACGAAGCGGTCTATGGAGCTGCGCACGAGTTCGTCCCACCGGACACAGCCAATCCGTTGCCGCTGATTCTGCCTGCCATCGAACTGCTGAAGGATCTGGAGGAGTTGAACGCCGCGGCGAGGATTCAGAAGGCAGTTGAAGCAGTGTTGGTGGAAGGCAAGATCCGCACGCGCGACATCGGCGGCACAGCCACCACCACGCAGTTCACGGAAGCGATTGTGAGCCGACTGTGACTTTGGAAAGGATTAAGGATGAAGAATGAGAGAAAGACAGAAGAAGGTTTTTTCATCCCTCATCCTCCAGGCGATATCCGATGCGATAGCCTCACTCACCCACCCAGTTTTGACAGCAACGATGCCCACCCGGCCACAACAACTGCGATCAGCGCGTAGACAACCGCAAGGCGCAACATGCGTTGGCTCATGACCAGCCTCCAAAGAAATGGGTTCCGCGGGTGGATACCCTCAGCGCAACGCCGCGTCAAGCATCTTCGTGGCAGTTTCGTGTGCGAGTTTGGGGAACCGGGGCAGACTTGCGAGCTTCCTGTTCCTCCCCGCAGCGTTCATCGCCTCCCTCATGCCAAAATACCCTCGACGAACAATCCGGACGGCCAACCCGCCAATCAGAGATCGTAAGATGTGCTTGGGCAGATGATGTCAGCTCCCTCTCCCACAACACTCCAGGATTCACCATGAACCTCTTTGAAAAATTCGCGGCCGGTTTGCCGCTGGATGGCTTCCTCACCAAGTATGGCACCGCAGACCACCGCGCCAAATGGCAGCGAGCCGCCGAGCAGACCCATATCACCGATGTCCAGAAGCAACTGCTCGGCAAGTTCACCCGCCAAACAAATGTTCTCGTTCTGGCCGGGGCATGGTGTGGGGACTGCGCATCGCAATGCCCGATTTTCGAGCGATTTGCGGAAGCGGCTCCCGTTCTCATTACGCGATACATCGACCGCGACGAACACGCCGATGTGCAGGCTGCCCTTCGGATCAACGGCGGGAACCGCGTTCCGGTAGCAGTATTCTTCTCCGAAGACGGTCATGAGATTGCCCGATATGGCGAACGCACCCTCGCCCGCTATCGACAGTTAGTTGGGTCACTCGTTGGTGAAGTCTGCGCAACCGGAATCGTGAAGGGAAATGATCCCGTGCAAGCGCAAGTCGTCCAGGACTGGCTCGATGAATTCGAGCGTATCCAGTGGATGCTTCGCCTCTCCCCACGATTGCGGAAACTGCATGGAGATTGAAACTCTCAGCCCACCACGTTCCCGACCAGAGAGTTCGGGCGTTGATAGGGTCGCAGGCGATCGTTGGACCTTGTTGTCGAGTATCATGAACATATAATCGCGTTCGCATCAAGAAACGGAGATTCCGCGACCTGAACCAGATAACCATCTCGACGGATCGCGTGTGTTGGATGTTCTGTCGAGGTGCTGGGAATGATTCTGAGGGAGATTGGGATGAAGACCATCGTCGCGGTTGTACTCGGTCTGGGGCTGTTTGGCTGCCTGGAGGTTGCTGCCAGGACTCAGGACAAGAAAGAAGATAAGAAGGAAGAAAAAAAGAGCGACAAGAAGGTTGATGCCCCGATCCTGGAAGGCAAATACAAGTTGGTGTCCGGCAAGAGGAACAATGAGGTGCTTGGAGATGATGCCAAAAAGTGGGACTACACGATCACCTCCAGCACGATCGCACTCTGGGGCTACCCTATCACCTCCAACACGATCACCATCAAGAATCCCGACATCACGTTCGTGATGTTCTATAAACTCGACCCGACGACCACCCCGATCAACATCGACCTGGAAATTCTTGAGGGACCAGAGGGAACCAAGGGGGCCAAAGCGAGCGGGATCATCGAAGTCAAAGGAGACATCCTGAAGCTGGCCTATTCCATGGAAAAGGATAAGGACAAGGATAAACGCCCCAAGAACTTCGACGGCAAAGAAGGCAACATGTTTGAATTCAAGAAAGAAAAGTGAGCCAGTTGAAGGGATGAAGGAGGACAGTCTTGACTCTTATTCATCCTTCATCCGCGGGTACATCGATGCCAAAGTTCCGGATAGTGAAGACGGCTCGATAATCGGTGATCCCGTTCCGCTGGAACAACTCTTTTGCTCCCCGCAACCGATCCACTAGCCCCAGCACCAGGACGACCTCGCACCCAAAAGCGCGGACGGCCTCGACGGCCTTCAACGCCGAGCCGCCTTTGGTGAAGACATCATCGACGACAGCGACCCGCATCCCCTTTCGCAAGCCGCCCTCGATCAGCTTCTGAGTGCCGTGGGATTTGATTTCCTCACGTACCCAGAACCCTTCAATCGGCCGACCGTGATGCTGATAACTGATGACCGCCGCTGCCGTCAGGGGCACAGCCCCGACCTGTAATCCGCCGATCGCATCCAGCCCCGCGTCCTTGGTCCAATCGTAGATGACTTCGCCGATCAGACCTGCGCCTTCTGAAGAAACGGCCGTCATTTTGCCGTCGATAAAATACTCGCTCATCTCGCCGGAAACCAACTGAAACATCTTCCCCGGCTCGGCGCGCCGAAACGATCGCTTCTTGAGGATTTCCAGAAGTTGTTGTTCTGCATCAGTCATGGATGTGTGCTTGTGAGGCTACGCGGTCGGGAGGTTGGAAGATCGAGCCATCCCTTGATATTGGATTGTAGAAGCAGACGCTGCACTGCCCACCCACTGAGAGAAGGGGTCGAGCCCTCGGGACGGGTTGTGATCTTCGCACCGAGCCGTTAGCCGGTTATTCTGCGAAGGGGGATTCTTCGCGCAAGCAGTTTAGTCCGCTCATCCCTCAACCAGGAGACAGACATGCACAGCAAGATGTGGCTGCTGGTCATTGCGATAGCATTGTTGCCCAGTCCGGCTCGCGCCCAGGAGTCGGTGCGCGATTTGCGTGGGGCCGGCCAGTTCGGCGCGTTTCTGACACCGGGTCAACTAGACCGCTGGGTATTTGATGGCGAGAAGGGC
>DASZJS010000936.1:0-5497 GCA_035947935.1 Gemmata sp.
CCTCAACAGCCCAATGAGCGTCGGGACGGCTGGCGCAGCGCTTTCCTTCATGTCACCGATGATAAAGCCCGTCAGCTCCATCAAGTGGGAGTCTGGGCTATTGAGCAGATCCATGAACTCTGGCAGCGCGACAGACAGACCCTTCGCCATTCGCCTCAGTTTCTCGAACGCTTCATCCCGCTTCTGCACGCTGGCACCTTTCAGGTCGGCGAGGATCGGGGCTAGAAGTTGCGTTTCGCCCACACTGCCAGGTCGCACCGGCAAGCGATAGAACGTGCGGTAGAGTGTGGGGGCACCCATGATCGTTTGCTTCGACACATCGATCAGCGCCAACTCGTCTTGATTGACGAAGTATTCGTATCGCTGGGTGGATGGTGTCAAGTTGACGAAGTTCGGCGGCGGAGGGTGGCCCGGCATCGGTGCGAACGGCGATGGGGTGATGATTTCCACATATCGGTCGTCCAGAATGCGGTGAGTCAAGCCACGGCCAGGCATCTGCTCAAAGATGTTCAGCTCGGTCAGTTTGCCGCCGGGCGCAAACAGGTAGCCGTTCGCTTTGTCGTCGCGCCACTCGCCGATAAGCCACTCGTGAGCCTGCGCACCGCGCAACCACTTCGCATCGTTGCGGAGGGAGTCTTCCCGTTTTCGGTTCTCGCTTGCTTTGTCAATTTCGTGGGCATTCGTGATGATAAACCCGAGTTCGCGCTTATACCCACCGTGGAATGGTGTGAGTGAGGTGCTGAACGCGGCTCGCTGCTCGTCCTTGGCCTGCACGAACGCCACCCACACACGCAAATCCTGCCCCTCCCACAGTCGCCATGCGGTAATTTCGCCCAACAGCGCCGGTTGGGATCCCATTGCGGACTCGAGTTCGGTCTCCTCGAAACTCGCCTGGCGTAACGCGCTTCGCAACTCATCTGCAGATGCTGAACGACTTCCACCGAGAATGTTCTCGATCTCGGCAAGGGTCATACCCGGCTTCAAACTGAAGAAGTTAGCGGAGGTCACTTTAGCAGCGTCGATTGGTTTCGAGTCACCATCCTTTCCGCTGTTACGAACGATCAGCACGATGGCCACCCCAACCATCGCGATAAGAAACACGCTGCCGACGACGATTGCGCCAATCATCAGGCCAGAAGATGCGGCTGGTTTGCGCTTCGATCGCGGTCGCACCGATCTCTCTTCCTCGGCTTCTTCAATGTCGTCATCTTCATCGGGCGGACGGAAATACCTGCCGCACTCCTGACAACGGAGTCGTTTACCGTTCTCACGCACCTTCACGCGCTCACCGCACTCGGGGCACTTCACGCTTGCCATGATGCCAGTTCCGTTGAGAGGGTTGTTTCACAATTATTTTGACCGGAACCGCGAAGGCAAACAAGTATGAACAGCAACCCCCGATATGCAAGTCTGCTACAATCCCCTTCATGGAAAAGCGGTGTAACAAACCGGAACTCCTGGCACCGGCAGGCGATTGGGAGGCACTCCGTGCGGCTGTGGCCAATGGGGCCGATGCCGTTTATTTCGGGCTTTCGAACTTTAACGCCCGCGCGCGGGCCGCGAACTTCGAGCCCGAGGAGCTGCCGACGGTCATGCAGTTCCTCCATGCCCGCAACGTCCGCGGGTTTATCGCGCTCAATACGCTCATCTTTTCGGACGAACTCCCGGCCGTTGCGGAATTCGTGAAGCTCGCGGCGGAGTGTGGCGTTGATGCCGTCATTGTGCAGGATCTGGGGCTAGTGCGACTGATTCGCCGCATTGCTCCTACACTTCCGGTTCACGCCAGCACGCAAATGACCCTGACCGAACCGCGGGGTATCGCTTTCGTGCGACAACTCGGCGTGGAACGAGTCGTGCTGGCCCGCGAACTGTCGCTGGAAGACATCCGCAAGGTCACCGCAGGCACTGAGACGCCGGTGGAAGTGTTCGTTCATGGTGCGCTCTGCGTTGCTTATAGCGGACAGTGCCTCACGAGCGAAGCACTGGGCGGTCGCAGTGCGAACCGCGGACAGTGCGCCCAGGCGTGCCGACTGCCCTACGAGATGATCGTGGATGGCACAGTCCGCGACCTTGGCGACCGCGTCTACCTGCTCAGTCCCCAAGATCTGGCTGCTTACGACCACATCCAGCCGCTGATCGAAGCCGGTGTGATCTCGTTCAAGATCGAGGGCCGGTTGAAGGGTGGCCCTTACGTTGCCGCCACCACACAGACCTATCGCAAAGCCATAGACACCGCTCTCGAAGAACGCGCCTTGCAGCTTTCTCGTCGAGAGGAACTCGACTTGGCCCAAACCTTCAGCCGAGGACTCACACCGGGCTTTCTCGATGGCAACAATCACCAGAAGCTCGTTCGCGGACGGTTTCCCAAGAGTCGCGGCGTGCGGCTCGGAAAGGTTGTGGGGTTCACAAAATTCGGGGCGAAGGTTCAACTCGCGGAACGACTGCCAGTTGAAGAACTCATCAGGGCGGGCGATGGCGTGGTCTTCGATCTTGGAACACCAGAAGCAAAGGAGCCGGGCGGACGTGTGTGGAAGGTTCAAGAATTCAGGTCCGACTCTCTTATTGTGGAAATCGCCTTCGAGCCGGGCTCGATTGATCTCTCGGGTGTCGCCACCGGATGCGAGGTGTACAAGACCGATGACCCCGCGCTGCGAAAGCGACTCGAACAGAGCTATGCCCAAGATCGCCCAGCCCATCGACTGCCACTTTCGGCACGGGTGTCGGGTGTTGTCGGCGGGCCACTCACGCTTGAATTGAGCGATCCGGAGGGAACCACCGCATCAGCAACGTGGCCCAACCCGCTCCAACTTGCCCACCAGCGACCGACCACGTCTGATGAGATTCGGACACAACTCGGACGGCTTGGTGATACACCCTTCGAGTTGGGAGAACTCGCAATCGAGTTGCCCGCGGGAGTGCTGGTGCCGAAGTCGGTGCTGAACGACCTTCGCCGCCATGCTGCGGGCGAACTGGCCGAACGACGAATTGCGTTGCAAAAGCATCCCATCGCGGAACCGAATGCGTTGGAAGCAATGCGACAAGTATTGTCTGGGCGAACCCCGACCGTGAGGGAGGGGGTGGTAGAAGCACCCCGACTCACCGTTCTCGTCCGCAATCTGGATCAACTCGAAGCAACGCTCAACTGGCAACCATCCGGCAATCTGCCGCGACCGGAGGCCATTTATTGTGACTTCGAGGATCTGAGGCGATACAAGGACGCGGTCGCCCGTACTCGGGCCGCGGGGATGCCGGTTGGGCTCGCCACGCTGCGAATTCTCAAGCCGGGCGAGGATGGGTTCCAGTCGCTCATCGCGCGAGCCGAGCCGGACATCGTTCTCGTGCGGAATCTTGCTTCGATCTCGTTCTTTCAGGAACAACTGCCCACGGCTCAACTCGTGGGCGACTTCAGTCTGAATGTGGCAAACGAACTGACCGCTGAGTTAATGATGCGGGCCGGGCTTACGCGACTGGTGCCGAGTTACGACATGAACTGGGACCAGTTCGCATCGCTATTGCGGCGATCAAACCCGGACTGGTTTGAACCCGTTATTCATCAACACATGCCCATGTTTCACATGGAGCATTGTGTATTCGCGGCGTTCCTCAGCACCGGTAAGGATCACCGCGACTGCGGCCGACCGTGTGAGGTTCACAAGGTCGAACTGCGGGATCGCGTCGGAGCGAACTTCCCCGTGCTGCCTGATACGGGTTGCCGGAACACGGTTTTCAACAGTGTGGCTCAAAGTGGAGCGGAATATGTAGGACGAATGCGGGAACAGGGAGTGACCCGGTTCCGGGTTGAACTGCTGCGTGAGACACCCGAACAAGTTGGACCATTGCTAGAGCGTTATGCCCGGGTGATTGCTGACCTGGATGATGGCAAAACGACGTGGCGTGAGCTGCGAGCGTTGAACCAGTTGGGGGTAACGAGGGGGACGTTGCAATTATTGTGAACACATTCCAAACGAAAAAGCCCGACAATCGAGGGCTCACCTCATTGCGCTTCAGTATCGTTCTCCAATTCGGTCAGTCACTCGGTGGCGCGGAACTGCCAACTGATCTCCGGTTGACAACAAGATTGACGACGGCCCCGAGAAAGAAGCCGATAGCAGCGTACAAGCCAGGTGTCCAACTGAATGGCTCCCCTTGCATGGCCCGGTATACCACCGGGGCGAGAAATACGACGCCACAGAGCGTCATCACGATGCTTCCCAGTATGATATTCCGACGTTTCGTCTCGCGGGCCATGATCCTCTCCCATTTGTCCGGTTGCATGTCCGGAGAGAATCCTATTGCGCTGCAAACGAAAAACTCCCACATATCGGCAGGAGTTCGAGGCGACCGGGCAAGTCGGATTGCTGGCCTCGATGATGGCAGTACCACGTGGCGCGAGTTGCGAGCGCTGAACCAGTTGGGAGTAATCAGGGGGACACGCAACCTACTTTGACACCAACCAACGACAAGGCCCCGATCGAGTCACATACCTATTAACCACATCATGAAAACCGAACTGCGCCCGTCCCGCACTCAATCACCGGTTCGTAGTCAGGGAATCCCCTGACAAGCGTTTTCTTATTAATCTGGCAGGTTCGAGCCGCGATGTGGGCTTAGTATTCCAGGGTTGCATGAATGGGCGACATGTGGCGAGACGCCGGTGTGGGGAAACCCCGCCGGCGTTCTTCTTTCCAGACGTCACACAATCGCCACTCGGGCCTCAGCTATGAGTGAACCCATGAAATCCGTCTACACCGTCACGAAATCCGCACTGTCTGGCTATGAACTGCTCTCGATCTGGGAAGATGAGTCTAGCGCAATCAAAGAGGCGAAGTCACTGGCTCCCGCCCTGAAGGACAGCGAGGAGATTCATGTGGCTCAATGGATCACTGGCGAACGAGTTTGCCGCCACGTTCAGGCGTATGACGATAGCTACGATCCGAGTGACGATGACGAAGACGAAGACGAAGATACCCCTGTTATGCCCCCGACCTGATCGCCGCTCGCCGACATCGTTACTGTTGCCCCTCACGTCTTCCCAAGCACTAAATCCACACACCAACAGCCTCGGCAATGCTCGCCCGGTTGTCGGCAGTGGTTCAGGATGTCTTCGTTGTCGCAACCAGCGTCTTGAAGGGCATCGGCAAGGATGGGCATTCGGTCAAAGGCTTTCTCTTCGTAGATGCCAGTGGCGAGAGCTAGGACGGTTGAAGTCAGCCAAGAGAGATTAAGAGTGATGGGGCGGAAAGGGTTGCCGAAGATGTCTCGCACGAACAGAGTATGTTCGGCCTCCAACTCCTCTTCAAATCGCCCGTAATTGGTGTAAACGTCTCCATCCAAAGCCCAATGAGCAACATTCCCGGAACAATTCATCGCATCGCTGCTTGAATAACTGCGGCGCCGATCAACGCAACGACATCGCTGACAGGTGTCGAGATATATTCCTTTTCTTTATCCAACTCTTCTTCGTAAAGATCGAGTAGCAATACTTCAGCCGTTACTC
>DASZJS010000937.1:0-3676 GCA_035947935.1 Gemmata sp.
TTTTCAAATACTTGCCAAATCACCGGTTCATGAGGGTTTACACAAAAGGCTTCCCCCACGTCCGGTTACCGCGGGCCAGGCGCCAACACTACCCATCAGGCTGGAATGCATCGTGCGGAAACTTCGAAAATCCACGGTCACGGCAAACCAAGCTTCGTAACTGTGGGCTTGAGATGTCTGCCGACGCAGCAAATTGTGCCGGTTCATGGGGCCTCCTTTTGCGTTGATGAAAATGAGATCATCCGGTTTCCGATACTTCGACCTCTGCCAAGCCGTGGTTGGTTGTCGCGAGCTGGACGGTGCCATGCCACTCAAATTGGCAGTTACCCTCGGTTACATTCGCCCACAGCGCGCTCGCCCACTGGCTTGAAGGGGGATGGTAACCCCGGTTTTCGAATGGGCATCCTAGATCGACGTGGTCGCGGATTGACTTCACGGTATGATCAAGCTGGGCGGCGGTCCCTCCTCTCCGTTCGCGCCCGTCGAACTCGACAAGTTCGTCCGGTTCATGGACGTCCCTTCCAACACGGATCCGCTCCGCGTGTAGTAGGCTCCTGTAGGCATCGCCAGGCGAAATTCGTTGCCAAGTTTGACTGAGGTCGCGGAGAGAAGACGGCTGGCTGGAGCTGCTGCAGAGGCTGGACCAACTGGATGCGTCGCTGAAGGAGTTCGACCACGCGGTGACGGAGCAGGTCCAGCAGAACCCGGCGGCGGTGCGGTTGATACGCATCCGGGGGTAGGGCCAGTGACCTCGCTGGCCTTTGTACTGACGTTGGGGCCGGTAGGGCGCGTCTCTTGACAACGCCGACATGGTTATCGAGGGTGGCCCACTCAAGCCTTCTTTTGATCCAGAATGCTGGAATTTGACTTCAGATGTCCCACGGCTGCATCCTTGTTGACCAGACTGTGGGAACCGTAAAGATCGGAAAGACCGTTTCTCATTACCGCATCACCCAAGAACTGGGGGGCGGTGGCATGGGTGTCGTTTACAAAGCGCAGGATACCCGCCTCGGCCGTTATGTTGCCCTCAAGTTTCTCCCCGCGCAAATCGCCAACGATTCCCAAGCACTGGAGCGGTTTCAACGCGAAGCCCGTGCCGCCTCTGCGCTGAATCACCCCCACATCTGCACGGTTTACGACGTCGGGAGTGAAAACGATGAGCACTTCATCGCGATGGAGTTTCTCGATGGGTCCACGCTCAAGCACCGCATTGGCGTACGTCCTCTTCCAACTGAACGAATCATAAGTCTGGCTGATCAGATTGCCGACGCGCTCGATGCAGCCCACAGCCGTGGCATCGTGCACCGCGACATCAAGCCGGCCAACATCTTCGTCGGCGATCGCTGGCAGGCGAAAGTCCTCGATTTTGGTTTGGCTAAGGTGTCTGCGAAGCGCGAAGTGACGGCTGAGCCGGTGCTTGCTGGGGCGACCGCGGGACCGACTGTCGTGGACGCACGCCTAACAAACCCCGGCACGGCGATGGGCACCGTGGCGTACATGTCGCCCGAACAAGCGCTGGGCGAAGAGCTCGATCCTCGCACGGACTTGTTCTCGTTTGGGGTCGTGCTTTATGAAATGGCAACCGGCAAGCTGCCGTTCCAGGGCGTGACCTCCGCGGCATTGTTTGATTCCATCCTGCACAAGGCCCCGAGCGGGCCCATCTCCATCAACCCTGGCTTGCCCTGGGAATTGGAGCACATCATCAATAAGTGTCTGGAGAAAGACCGGGAACTGCGCTACCAGACTGCTGCCGAGATCCGTGGTGACCTACGCCGGCTTCAGCGTGATGGGAGTTCCCGCCACACAACGGTGCCGATTGCCGTGAACTCGCCGATCGTGGATCAGGCCACACCGCCGACGGCGGCGAAAGCCGCCGGCCGGCACCGACGGATAACCGGTATCAGCTTGGCCGCGGCACTGGTCGCCTTCGCTGTTGGTGTCTACGTTGGGCGACTGCTTTATTTTGAGCCGTTCCCGTCTCCACCGGTGTATCACCAAATCACCTTCCGCCGCGGAAGTATTCGTGCAGCGCGCTTTGGCCCCGACGGCCAAACCCTCTTGTACAGCGCAGCGTGGCAGGGTAACCCCAGCGACGTCTATACCGCCCGGCCCGAAGCACCAGAGTCCCGGTCCATGGGACTGCCGCGGACCCAACTCCTCTCGGTTTCTTCCAATGGCGAAATGGCCGTGTTGCTGAATGCTCGTTCAATTGGGACATGGGTTGTCACTGGCACACTGGCCCGAGCTCCGCTCATTGGTGGTGCACCGCGCGAAGTCCTGGACAACGTGCAATGGGCCGATTGGACAC
Organism: Gemmata sp.; assembly: GCA_035947935.1. Lineage (GTDB taxonomy): Bacteria > Planctomycetota > Planctomycetia > Gemmatales > Gemmataceae > Gemmata. The sequence continues at coordinate 2,309 of DASZJS010000937.1, forward strand.
CTGACGGCAAAGACCTCGCCATCGTTCGCGATGTAAACGGACGCAACCGGCTTGAATACCCGGCGGGCAAGGTACTTTACGAATCGGGAGGCTGGATCGGCAATCCTCGCATTTCGCCGAAGGGAGACCGCATTGCCTTCATTGACCATCCGATCGAAGGCGATGATGGTGGATCGGTGGTCGTGGTGGATTTGAACGCCAACAAGAGAGTCCTATCGCGGGACTGGTATACGGTGCAGGGCCTGGCGTGGTCACCTGATGGCACCGAGGTCTGGTTTACATCCAGCAAATCAGGCATAGACCGAACGCTGTCCGCCGTCACTTCTGACGGGCATGAGCGTCTGGTAACTCGAATGCCGGGCACATTGATGCTGCTCGATATCTGGAAAGACGGTCGCGTGTTGCTTACGCGCGCCAGTTGGCGGCGTGAACTGATGGCAATCGTTGGGAAGGAGGCAAAGGAGCAGGACTTATCCTGGTTCGATTACTCGTATCCCGGGGACCTTTCCAGCGACGGGAAGGAGCTACTGTTCGATGAAGAGGGCAGCGGGGGTGGCCTGGCTTATTCGAAGTCGGGTGGACTCACGTATGCAGTTTACGTTCGTAAAACCGACGGCTCACCCGCCATTTTGCTGGGCGAGGGCGCCGCACTAGCTTTGTCCCCCGATGGCAAGTGGGTGGTTGCTCAATCCCCCGGTTCTCCTGCCCAGCTTCGATTGCTCCCTACCGGGGTCGGCGACGCCAAACTGCTCACGCGTGACTCGATCAATCACACTTGGGCTCGCTGGTTCCCTGATGGTAAAAGGATATTATTTTCCGGCGACGAAGCCGGTCACGGTCTGCGCCTATATGCACTGGATCTCGCATCGGGCAACTCTAAACCTATCTCCCCAGAAGGGGTAGTCGGCACAGCTTATGCGATCTCGCCCGATTCGCAGCTCATCGCCGCGATCGGACCCGATCAACAGGGCTACTTGTACTCAGTTGATGGGAATCCGCCAAAGCTGATCCCGGGCTTCGTAACGGGGGAGCAGCCAATCACGTTCAGCAACGACGGGGGGCTTTACGTGTACCAACCTGGCGAATTGCCGGCGCGTGTATTCCACATCGACCTCAAGACCGGGCACCGCACTTTGTGGAAGCAGCTTATGCCGTCCGATCCAGCCGGAGTGGTGACGATTGGTCCGATTCTGCTGACACCCGACGCCACAACCTGTGTCTACGGCTACCACCGGACTCTCTCCGACCTGTACCTCGTGGAAGGCCTGAAGTAGGAATAATGCCCTGCCCCCACAGCAGCGGGCGGGGGACCTGGTCGAGCGAATGACCCTGGAAGAAAAGGTCCACGCAACTGGTGAACCAGTCGCG
>DASZJS010000938.1:0-4923 GCA_035947935.1 Gemmata sp.
CCCACTGGCTATTGACTGCCGCCCCGTTGGGGCTCAGAAGCAGGTAAAAATAGGTACTTCTGAGCCCCAACGGGGCGGCAGTCAATAGCCAGTGGGCGTGAGCCCCTGGGAACCTTCCCAGGCGGTTTGGTAGTGGAAGCGGATGTCAGACAAGGTAAGATACACCTTTGGCTAATCGCTTGTGTGTCCCTCAACCGGGACGAGCGACCCAACATCTTCCCAACTGCCCTGCTCTTTCACCGCATAACCGATGTCATCGCAAACCTTGACCTTTCCGTGCCCCTTCTGTGGCCGCAAGATGGGTGTCGGGATCGAACTGCTCGGGAAGCATGTCCGCTGCCCACACTGCAAGCAGGTCGTTCTTGCTCCATCCACTGCTGGTGTTCCGGCACCCCCAGCGACTGTATCGACTACGCCAACAGTTCCACCTCTACCACGAGCGGCGAAGCCACCGCCCGTGCAACGAGCCCCCGAACCGCCAACACGAGATGACAACCCTGAGCGAATGTTCAACTTCCCGCAACAGAAGGAGGCTGCAGATAGTATTCTGAGCGAGCCAGGGGAGTCCGAGGATGACGTTTTTGGATCTCCTGGCGGGAACAAGTTGCCGATTCCGACACTGCCTGAAATTCCCCCGTCCCCGGCACCGCCACCCGTACAACCACCGGCACCCGCGCACCAGAAACCAGTTCCAGTGTATCATCAACCGGCACCTGTGCCGGTCATGGTGCCCCCACAGTCGGCTCCGGCTCCGGCGGCCGCTTCACCGTCCAATCCATTCGCATTCGAGACGGATTTGCCCCTCGGGCCTACCCCTGCGTCTTCACAAACGCGCCCTGTTGCCCCACAACCCGTGCCGGCTGCTGCTCAGCCCAAGCCTGTGACGCCTGCCCCGGTACAGATCCCAGTTCCTCCAGCGCCACAACCCGCTGCCGCAGCCCCGGAACCAATCGAGGAACTGCCGGAAGAAGAACCCGCTCCCAAGCCAAACCGTGCGGGTCGGAATCGGGCCGCCGTTGCTCCCTCATCCGGCATCCGCAAGGGCATCTTTTACGCGGTCGTGGGGTACGCTGCACTGATGACTCTGCTGGCAATCTATGGCCTGTTCATCAAGTCCGGCGAGAAACTCGATCCTGGCCATCCGCTCTCCACCATCCCGGATAGTTTCGGGGAGTTCGACCCGGTCTCGCGGAAGAAAGTGACCCAGTATAAGTCCCTGGATGGAGAACTGCCCGCAAACCAGATGGCGGGGCTTGGCGGCAAAATCGAGATTGGACAACTGGCGATCGAACCGGTGAAAATCGAGAGTCGTCCGCTCAAAGTCATCACCGAGGGTAAACAGGAGAAGGGTAAACAGGAGAGACTGGAAGACAAGACTCGCTCCAAAGCACTGGTCCTGCAACTCCGTATCACGAACACCTCAGGCGAGTTCTCGATCTTCCCAATGGACCCGGCCTTGACCCGCAAGGCTAGCAGCGACGATAAGCAACCGGCTACGCGTCTCGTTGTGGGGAAGAATATCTTTTATGGTGGCGGAATCGAGTGGCCGGTGGCAAGCAAGGTGAAGCGGAAATACGAGGAACAACAGGAAAAGGATTGGACTCCGCTCAAGCCGGGCGAGAGCCGGGACTACGTCGTTTTTACCGATTCCGATCAAAAGATTCTCAAAGCGGTGACTGATTTGAACGACACAATTCTCTGGCGCATACAGGTTCGCAGGGGACTGATCGCGTTCAAGGGAAAGGACATTCCGGTCACTGCGATCATCGGCGTCGAGTTCAAATCCTCAGATGTGAAAAGTTCGGACTGATCGCCGGCGAATGGATACCTACTGTATTCTGTGGTCTGCCTTGAAGCGGAACTCTGTTGAGTTCCACCGGAAGTCTGGCGACTTCAGCTACGAGGGTTTGCGTCTAACGGTTTATGTCACCTGCGAAGACCAACTCCGAGAGCCTCATTGGGTAGGGCGTGGTGAGGGTTGTTGGCTGAAATGTAGATGCCTGATACAAGGAAGCCCGATAAGGTCCCTTATATCCCACAAACGCGACAGGCCACTCCCTATTGAGAGTGGCCTGTGCTTTCCTGTAAATTTGCCTCACGATCGCAGTGCCGCCGCGATAACCGGTCACCAAACCACTCAACTCACCGGCAACTCCAGTCGGAAGCAAGCCCCAGTCCCGCCATCGGCCGGACGGTAGCTCAGTTTCCCACCCAATACCTCTGCCCACGATTTTGCCAGCGCCAGCCCTAGCCCGGCACCGCCTGAAGTTCTGTCGGCTTGTTCGCCCCGACGGAAAGGCTTGAAGATCGATCGCCGCTCGTTCGCGGGGACACCCGGACCGCGGTCCTCCACTTCGATCATGACCGAATTCCCAACACCCGGCTTCGCCCACACCCAGATTCGCCGATCGACGGCATCGCGGGCATACTTGCGAGCGTTGTCGATCAGGTTCCCTACGATCTGATGGACCATCGCCGCGTCTGTTTTGATTTCTCGTCCCTCCGCGAGTGTGGAGATCACCACCAGTTCCTTGCCCTCCTGAGTAAGCCTATCGGTCCACGTCTGCCGCAACTGTTCGATGAGTTCGCCAATCCTCACCGGACTGATGTCGCTGCCCTTTCTCCGCCTTTCGAGTTTGGCAAAGTCGAGGACGTTGTCGATGAGACGGTGGAGGCGATCCGATTCCGTCGCGAGCGTGTTCAGGTATTCCTGCTTCTTCGCTTCATCCTGAATCATCCCGCTGACGAGCAGATCGAGGTAGAGCCGTAGGGACGTCAAGGGCGTGCGAAGTTCATGAGTGACGGCTGAAACGAAGCGAATTCGGCGCTCGGCGAGGTCGATCAACGTCCATCCGCAAAAACCAACAGCCACGAAAGCGATGACGGCGGCGGCCCAGGCCAAAACCAATCCGAGACGGAGGGTTGACCACCCGACAGGTGGTGGTTCTGGTTGTGGGCCGGGGTCGAGCTGGATGGGCAACGCGGTCATGGCTCGATCCGGGGAAACCCCCGTGGGGTCTTTTATGGGTAGCAACTTCGCATTTGGAAACAGATCCTTCACCTCATCCTGGAGCATTGCCTCCAACTCCATCCAGTCGAGGATGATGCCCTGACACACGGTTGTGTTATCGACTTTCGCCACCCGCACGAGCACGAGCATCTCGGACCCATCCGGACCGATCACCCACTGCGGCCGCATCGATCCGAGATGGATTGCCGCCGGCGGAATGATCGTCCAGGACGACGGGTTGGTGGATGCAACTGGCTCGCTAGGCATCGGATTGACGGAGGGTGGTGGCGGAACAAAAGGCACAGGCATCCCGGCAACTGGTGCGGCACCCAGTGGCGAGGGGAACCCGATGCGCGTATCATCTGTTGCTGGTGGGATCCGCAGCTCATCGTGCGATCTGTCGAATAGACGGAAGAATAAGCTCTGTTCGCTTCTGTCCTTCCTGGCGGCATCTTTCATCGCCTTCTCTGCCAAGCCCTTGCCATCGGCATCACTTTGTTTGAACTTTGCGAGATCCTTCTCCTTCTCATCGATAGAGCCCTTGGGCAAAGAAAGGCTTGCTCCTGGGCCGGATGGTGCGGTCGGAGTAAGTGGCCGACTGCCGCCGCCCGGACCGCCAAAACCGCCCGGACTGCCTCCCCCAAAGCCGCCTCCGCCAGTGCCGGTAGGCACCGGTGCTGCCATGCCTGGAGATGGTCCCCCGGCTGTCGTGGGCGAGGAGGGGGAAGTCACTGGTGTGGAGGGATTCGTGCCGGTTCCAGGTATGTTCGCAGTGTTGCCGACACCTGCGGGCACGGAGGGAGAAAGCAACTGGTTTCCCAACAGTTTCTGCTCGTTCGCCATCTGCGCGGAGTTTGCTGCGTAGTTGGAGTTGTTGAATGAGTTGTAATTTCCCTGACCCTTGTTGGGTTGCGCGATTCCCGGTGTCGGCTTGACATCATTCATGGCACGTGAAGTTGTGCCGTACCGGGTGCTGTCTGCCGTCCCCTGGGTGCCCTGTGGGGATAGCCCCTGCCGGGGAGCGGGCGCAGATTGATTCATGCTCTCCGGGTCCAGGCGTTGGTTCGTAGCGAGGTTATTCGCGGCCGCTGGGGCTGGGTCAGGACGGATACACACCTCCAGACCAAAGATCCGAATGGTGTCCCGCATCGGGATGGGGACTGCGCTTGATTGCGCGGAGGCCGAGGCTGGATTACTCACTGGAATTGTTGAAGTTGGAGGAGCAATCGGTTGCGGGCTTGAGTTCGGCAGCGGTTCGGGCTGAGTCGCACCGCTCCCAACAAGGAGGGGTGCGGGTGGGGAGAACCTATCGGCTGGGATGGCTCGATCGTGTGTGGCAAAGACATCGAGCGTTTCGCGAAATGGAAACTTCTTCCGCACTTCAGCAAGCACCGCTTCACGTTCTGGGTTTACGTTTCGTAGCGGCGTCTCGGGGTATGTCTGCCGAACGCGATCCACAACATCGGCTGGCAACACCTGCGGCGATTCCCAACCGTTCGCTGCATCGAGTTGGAAGTGCAACTTCATCCAGTCGGGCAGATTGGTGACGAGTAGCGGAGTGGTGGCGACTCCGTAGCCACAATCCGGATCGGCCGGACCGTAGTGATAGAAGGGGCGGCTATCCTCGACTCCAAGGGATGGCAGCATGCGGCCATCGAGCCGCCACAGCGCAACGCGAAGGTTGCTCCCAAGTTCCGCGCGCGCAGCCGCTTCCTGCTGCGCGCGTTCGACCTTGAGTGCCGAATGCGTGACCCACCCGAGAACGCCGAAAACCAGAGCGGCTGCCAGGAAAAAGAGAATCGGCCCGCCAACGGGACCGAGCAAACGCCGCGTCATGGCCTGATTCCTCTCGCGCTCTTCATCATTGTTCCCCCACCCCCAGAGCGGGTCCAGCCATGTACCCATGTGCCCGG
>DASZJS010000939.1:0-3598 GCA_035947935.1 Gemmata sp.
CGCGGTCAAGTACAAATTGGGATTCTTTCCCGAGTCCGGGACTCATTTTGCCAAGGACATGCAACAAGTTGTCCAGCTGCTCTCGTGGTGTGTAATTCGGAACCAAAGCTATGAGTTCTTCGATGTTCTCGTAGTCGATGATTGGACGCTGGTCTCCGCCAGAGACTCTGCGGCAGTAAGCTGACAGCTTGATCCTGTGGTCCGGCCCGAGATTACCCAGGTTGGTGCGCGCTTCAAACGTGATCTCGAAACGCCCGCAGCGTTGGCAATCAACGTTCCAACAGTCGAAATCGTCCCGGATGAGCTCGGGCAGTTCACCACACAGCGGACAACGTAGGTCAGGCGGCATCTCCCCTCCCGTTTTAGCTCCGCTCTCGCCATCGCGAGAATGATTGAATCATAGACCTGCAAACGCCGCTCTTTCACTGCTCATCAAGCGAGCGCGAGGATGGGCACGAGCCACAGTCGCCAGGCGAAAGGTACCGGCCAAGGAGAAAATTCGAGACCTTTCTGCAACCTCGCGTTCTCCTCTAGAAGTTCCGCCTTTTCACGGCGCAGCTCCGCCACTCCACGGGCGAGAACATCCCCCGGATAACAAAACAGAGTCCGAGCAATTGGTTTGAGTTTATTGCAGCTTCGCGCACTCCGCCTTGGCTTCCTTCAGGATGGGGATGCCCAGGTGTGCTTTCCCCGCAGCAGAATCGTCTCCGGTCTACTGCAACGACCGATCTAATCTCAGGGCAGATCAACATCTAAGGCGTAAATTTCTTCGGTTCCGATGTCGCGCAACAGCAGAGGCGAACCGTCAGGGGTCAACCCAACCCACCACCAGCCAAAAACCCCGGTCTCCCGGATGTCCTTCAGGCTTCCCAATCGCTCGAGCTTGGCATCAGCAATGCGAAGACGACAAAGCCACGCCCGATCCTCCGGGACGGACCGAAAGTAGATATATTTTGAGTCAAGTGACCAGTTCGGATAAGCGGCTCCGATCTTGCCCAGCTCAGACCACTTCTGGCTAGAAAGGTCGAAAATTCGCAGGGTATTTGAATCCGCTTGCAGGGCCGCAATGTACCGCCCATCCGGAGACCAGCGAGGGGAGTAAAATCCTTCCGAACTCGGCAAAGTGGAAATCTGGCGGGATCTCAAATCCATGATCTGAATGGTGCTCTTGGTCGACGCCCCTCGATCAAACACGAGAGGTGCTGTGCTGAAAACTACGGAGTTGCCATCTGCCGACCAACTTGGGTCCCCCGGCCAGGGCTTGATCTCCTCCAGGCTTCCCCCATCAACAGAGACCGTGTACATTGTCCAAGGCTTGCTGGTTGAGATGCCCTGGAAAGCGATACGCTTGCCGTCTGGCGACCAACGCGGCAAGTAGGCCACCATCGGTGCGAACGTCAGCTGAAGCTTCTCGGTTCCGTCCAATTTGCTTCGCCATAACGTACCCTCGGGTACAGCCACGTACGTGACCCACTGACCGTCTCTCGAAAAATCCACAGTATCCGCCGAGATGCCGGAGAGATATGGGGCGAACTGGCCTGACCGTGGATCGTAACGCATCAGTTCTCCACGTCGTTGTACCCCCACGGCGAATACCTTCTTGCCGTCGTAGCTCGGCTGCGGCCCCCGAAAGTTCAGCGGGCCGCTGGTCAGTTGCACCGGGGTTGGGTCTCGCTTTCGAAACAGTCCGGGCTTCTCCTGAATCGCCCAGATGTCGGATCTGAAATTGTGCGTCGACTGGAAGACAAAGTACTTGCCGTCATGCGTCCACGCACCACAACATTCAGCGGGCGGATCATTCCAGCCCGTGAGCAAAGCGCGGAGACCGGACCCGTCGCTCCTCACTTCCCAGAGCGAGGTTGCCTTCGTCTGTGGATCGGTCACCGTGAACCGCAACAAGTTTCCGTCAGGTGAACAGCGAATCCAGGAGGCCGTGCCGTTCAGGTTCACGAGTAGGCGTGAGCCAGTACCGTTGTTATTCACAACGTAGAGGGCGCGACCGCTGGCATACAGGACCCTCTCCCCGTCGGGCAACCAGGCGGCATCAGTGGAGGCTACCTCGTTTATTCGGTGTCCTGGCCCTGAGACAGTGGGGATAACCCAAAGCGGTCCTCGCCAAAGATAACCCTCGCTGCTCTGGAGCAAGAGCTTCGAACCGTCCGCTGAGATCGCTGTCAGGCTTTCAAACAAGAACGGAGCCATATCGGGCATCGGGAGGCGAGCAGCATTACCTCCCGTTATGGACAGCTCATATGGACCGAGTGGAGGGCCGATAGCTGCGAAGTAAAGCCGTGAGCCATCAGTCAGGACGGGAGACTCCTTCGGCAGGCCATCATAGGTGAGTTGGGCGGAACTCAACACCCTGGGTCGGCGCAGGGGCGGCGCAATCCAATAAGCGAACAGTCCCACCGCGATCACGGTTGCTCCCGTCAATCCGATTAGCCAACGCTTTCTTGGCGACGGCTTCCGAACCGCCATTGCACTTGCAACAGGGACAATCACTGGGGGAGTGACCCTAGATGTTCCACTATCCGCATCCCGTTTCAGCCGCTGCAACTCCGCACGCATGTCGGAGGCGTGCTGGTAGCGCAAGTTGCGGTCTTTCTCCATCGCTCGGTTAATGATGTCTTCGAACCTGGGCGGCAGATCGGGATTCAGCCGCACAGCAGGAACAGGGGCCTGATCGAGAATCTCGCGGAAGATGACACCGGAACTCTCGCCTCGGAAGGGCAGGGTGCCAGTCGCCATTTCGTACAGAACCGCCCCAAACGAGAACAAATCCGTTCGCGCGTCCAGTTCCTTAGCTCGCACTTGCTCCGGCGACATGTAAGCAACCGTGCCCAAGGTAGACCCGGGGCTGGTCAGGTGCTCCTCTACGTCTATGGTTGGGGCGCTCGTAGCCACACTGTCTGACCGCAGTGCGACCTTGGCCAGCCCGAAATCGAGAATCTTCGCCTGACCCCTGTTCGTGACGAAGATGTTTGCTGGCTTGATGTCCCGGTGAATGATTCCCTTCGAGTGTGCGGCGTCGAGCGCATCGGCGATTTGGATGCCCAGATCGAGCACCGTCTCGATCTCCATCGGCTTGCCAGCGATCCGGTGCCGGAGCGTCTGCCCTTCCAGCAGTTCCATGGCGATGAAGGCTCGTCCATCGGCCTCGTCAATCTCGTAGATTGTGCAGATGTTCGGGTGGTTCAGAGATGATGCGGCTTTGGCTTCCCGCTGGAATCGGCCGAGCGCCTGCGCGTCGTTGGCGAGTGGGTCGGGAAGGAACTTTAGGGCGACATGGCGACCGAGCTTGAGGTCTTCCGCCTCGTAGACTACACCCATCCCGCCACCCCCGAGCTTCTCAACGATGCGGTAGTGGGAAATCGTCTGCCCCACGGGTTGAGGCGGAGTTGCCATTGAGCGGGAATGTTAGAGGGGCGTCGAGCAAAGGTCAATCGCACATAGTGATGCGGGGCTCGGGTGGCTGTCGGCGGACGAGCTCGATGGTATCCTTGTACATTATCCCGCGATGAGGTATTAACCCTTTCAATGTCCAATCCAGAAACTCCTTAAACCCAACCTGCGGTCGAGAACACCGAGTCGTTCGGCG
>DASZJS010000940.1:0-2930 GCA_035947935.1 Gemmata sp.
AACCCACGAATGCGCCACAAACCCGAGCAAGTCGATGACACCGCCACCTTGTTCCGAATCGACACACGCGACATGGGCTGGGATTTTCAGGAGCTGTTCTTTGAGACCAAGAAGAAAGCAGCAGGAGACATCCGATCCCTCACCCCCTACGACTTGATCCTGCTCGAATACCCTCACGGGTTCCGACTTCCACCCGATCATCCCCAGACGAAAAGGCTGAACCAATACTTCAAGGCCGCCAAACTGATTCAGCCGATCCCGTTCCTCCGCGCGGACTGGCTTGCCGAGAAGCTCGGCAAAGATACGCCGCTGGCCGAGGATCTCAAGAGCCTGGATGAGTTGCGGAAAGCGCTGGAGAAACAGGGTTCCCCCCCTCTGGGCAAGGAAGACAAGGTGCCCTGCGGGCCGGGAACTCGTGCGTTTGCTGGCTGCAATCCAGTACCGCGCGCACCAAAGCCGGAACCGAGCCTTCCCATTCTTCCGCTTGGGGCGTGGTATTCGGGCGACTGTCGAGCCGAACCGTCAGCGTTTACACTGAAAGTGGAAGCAGTCAATAAGAAGTTGGAACCTCTGAAAACAGTCGTCAAAGAGACTCCCTTCCGGCTCCGGGTGACGACAAACCGCGACATCCACTTCGTCCTTCTCTCGGTCGTGGCCGATGGGACAGTGGCGATACAGTCAACGAACAAAGGCAACTTTCTCAAAGCCGGAGACCCAACAACGCTCACGCCAATGGGAGCCGTGGAGTTTGTGATACCCTCCATCCTGACGGACGAACCCGAGGCAACCGAATACTTCGTTCTTTTGGCCTCTCCGACAGAACTTCCTCCCCCAACGATCGTCAAGAGCCGCCACGCGCCGAGCCTGACCTGCGAGGGCAAGTTACAGTTCCCGATCTCGCGATTCTTCTTTGACCCCGAAATAAAAAAAGAAGGCTTCGATCCCTCGCGAGTTGTCCGGGTTGTTATCCCGATTACAGTGACGGCGAAGTGAAGAGTGGTTCGTATTAGTTGATAGTGGAGAGTTAATAGTGGAGAGTGAAAACCAAAGGCACTCTGTCTTTCACTCTCCACTATCAACTAATACGAACCACTCTCAAACTTTGAAAAAATGAGGTATCCGATCCGTGATTTCCGCCCCGGTACTCGATTTCGATGCCCTGCTTCGTCCCATTCCAGGTACTAATCCGGCCGGGGAACCGCTCGCCGATACCATTCGGATGGAGCTGGACATCAATCGCCGCGAGCCAATCAAGGGCGATGACACAACCTCCCACTGGAAATCCGACTGGCCGAAGGTGCTGCGCGTAACAACCGAGGCGCTGACGAACACCGGGAAGGACATGCACACGGCCGCTCGTCTGGTCGAAGCGGCAACGAAGGTTCACGGTGTGGCGGGGCTACGCGATGGCCTCCAACTCTTGCAGCGGTTGGTCGCCGAGTGCTGGGATCGGCTACACCCAATCCCAAGCGATGGAGACACGACGGATATTCGCGAGAGTCCGGTGATCTGGCTGAACGATATTGGCCGCGGGGCACGATTTCCGCAAGCCGTTGGCGCGTTGACGTTGTTCCGGGTGCAGGGGACATCATTCAGTCCACTCGACCTTCGCAACAAAGAACTCAAGACCGCATTCGATGAGGCCGTCGCCGCGGCGAAGACCTCCGTTCTCGAAACGCTCCGGCCAACCCATGCCGATCTTCTCGCAGCCAAGCAGGCGTTGGCCGATCTCACAACCGCGTTCGACGCTCGACGAATCGACAAAGATAGCACTCCCGATTACACTTCGCCGGATACTTCCGGCAACCTCGGCGCTGCCATTGAGCGCTGTATCGAGATGATCGAAGACATCGCCAAGAAGCGGGATTTCCCCCTCTCTGCGACACCCACCGCAGCAAGTCCACCGCCCGGCAGTTCTACTTCATCAGACGGTATGGCTGATGCTCCCGCAAAAGCTTCGGGAACGCGGGAGGGGCTCTATCGTCAACTGGAGCAAATCGCCATTGCGCTCCGGAAACTGGAACCGCACAGCCCAATTCCGTTTCTGATTGAACGCTGTGTAAAGCTCGGCGCACTGCCGTTTCCCGAACTGATGCGCGCGATGCTCCACGAGAACTCAGCCGTTGGCGAACTCGATCAGCTTCTGGGAATCGAGAAGAAGTGAGAAGTGGTTTTGGTGGGCCTCGACGTGCTGCGCACGGCTCGACCCACCCTACAAGAGGCTCGACTGCATGAGGTGAATAACTTTACTCACACTGGAAGGAAGCAGGGCCTTCCAATGTCCCAGCGATTACTTCTCCGAGTCGCCGTACATCAATTTCTGAGGCACGTTCTTGAAAGATGCAACACCTTTGTTGAAGGTGATAATCCACGTCCGGTCGTACACATTGCCCCACTCGGGCACCTCCTTTACCCCAAACGCCTTGGCCATGTCCGGGATTCCCGTGTGAGACCAGCAAATCACAACCATCTTCCCCTCATATTCCGGCTTGGCCATGATGTCCTTGACCATCACCATCGCATCCTCGCGCGGATACTCGATCAGGTCTTGCTTGAGAGCCTTGGCCAGCCCCTTGATGGTATCCACAGGTCGGCGGGATTTGTGGCTGTCGGTACTCTTCTGGGCATAGATCGCAACGGGGGTCTTGTATTCCAGCACTTCGGGCGTTTCGAGGAAGTACGGCACCAGAGCGGCTGCACGCATCCGTCCCTTGGCGTTCAGATCATCTCCGGTGGATGGTTTCTCGGCGTGGCGGATGATGATGACCTGGGCCGGAGCGCTGAGTGCGAACTGCCCACCCAGCAACACAACGATCAGGGCAAATGCAAGTCGTCGAATCATGATGGACCTCTGGAATATGGGAGCGCGAGATATACTTCGCGCGGTGACGAATGGGTCATGTGGCAAAGCAGGAAGCATGTGGTTTTTA
>DASZJS010000941.1:0-5175 GCA_035947935.1 Gemmata sp.
CATCCCTCATCCCTTCGGCAATACGACTCACATTGCAAACCTCCACCGTGTATGATGAACTTACTGCCACGCAATCCATGAGGGATTCATGAAACACAGTTTTTACAACACGAACCTGCCTCCTCACCTCCGCGTTCTGAAAGATGAAATCGAAGGTTACGCCCGCGGCTATGGGCTGGACTTCTTCGAAACGATTTTCGAGGTGGTGGATGCGGACGACCTCAACGAGATCGCGGCCTACGGCGGGTTCCCCACACGCTATCCGCACTGGTCGTTCGGAATGCAGTACGAGGAACTGAAGAAAAGCTACGAGTACGGGCTCTCGAAAATCTACGAGATGGTCATCAATAACGACCCGTGCTACGCCTACCTGATGCGCTGCAATCACACGGTCGATCAAAAGCTGGTGATGGCGCACGTTTATGGCCACTGCCTCACTCCGGAAACCGGAATCGTCACCGAAGAAGGTGTAAAGCAGATCGTGGATGTGCGTGTCGGCGATCTGGTCCTTACACATACCGGTGAATTCAAACCGGTTCGTCTCGTTGCGAAGCGTTACTTTCAGGGATCGATTTACCGGATGAAAATGGAAGGAGCGCAGGAGTCTGTTCGCATCACGGGCGAACACCCGGTCGCAATTCTCAGAGGCGATGGGTATCAGTGGACTCCGGCACGACTTTTGACAGGTGGGATGTACGTTGGCCAACCGCATGTGCAATCTGCAAGCGTTTTGGCCAGCGGGAATGCAGGCGAGCGTCCTGGTCGCTGGGGCGTAAATAGTGAAGAAGACCAGAAAGCGATCGAAGCACACGGCTTCACCTGGCGGTCCATCCAGGCACCACTGATCGAACCCTACTTCGGCTACGTCTACAACTTCTCGGTTGCGGAGGATGAGAGCTACACCCTCGCGGCTGGGTTCGCGGTCCACAATTGCGACTTCTTCAAGAACAATGCGTATTTCGGACATACGACCCGAAAAATGATGGATGAGATCGCCAACCACGCGGCCAGGATTCGCCGCTGTGTCGAGCGGTTCGGGGAAGATGAGGTCGAAGCCTTCATGGACAAGTGCATGTCCATCGACGATCTGATCGACATTCACTCGGTTGCCATCAAACGGCGGGATGATCAATCCAAATACGACTTCACCCCAGCCAGTGGTGAGGAACCGGAGGACGAGAAGCAGCCCACGCGGTTCAAAGCCAAAGGGTACATGGCCGATTACATCAACCCGCGCGCCGTTGCCAAACCAGCAGACGACGAACGCAAACAGTTGAACGACCAGCGGGTCCACCACTTCCCGGAACGGCCCGAGAAAGACGTACTCCTGTTCCTGATCGAACATGCCCCGCTCAAAAACTGGCAGCGGGATATCCTCAGCATCGTTCGGGACGAAGCCTATTACTTCTATCCTCAAGCCCAAACCAAAATAATCAACGAGGGGTGGGCCTGTCTGGTCTCGGGATCACTCGTTGCCACGAATCACGGCTTCATTCCGATCGATCGGATTGTGCGTGAACGTAAGCAGGTACAAGTCAGCGATGGGAAAGCGCCCCGAGCCATTTACGATTGGGCTCGGTTCGAGGAACGGGAAACCGTACGCATCCAGACCCGTCGGGGGTTGAAGCTCGAAGGATCGCAGACGCACCAACTCCTTCTTCCAGACGGTGGATGGAAGCCACTTTCCGAAATCCAAATCGGCGATCGGGTGAGTCATGCCCGCGGTGCCGATCTGTGGGCGACAGAACCCGTCAAACTTGCATGGACAAGTTCTCGACGGCTGACATTGGAGGCTGCAGCCACCGAAGCCGGGGTATCGATTTGGACCGTTCTGCGGTATCGAGACGGAAAATCAGTTCGTAAACATGCGGCAATCGCTGCGGCTAACAATCGGTACGAACAAGACCTCGGAACCTTGTCGTACATGCAGAACAAGCAAGCCAAAGTTCGCATTCCTGATGTTGTGGATGAACGATTCGCCACGTTCCTGGGTTATCTGATTGGCGATGGACACGTCAGCGATGTGAAGCGCGTTATTGGCCTCACCACAGGAGATGAACCCCAAGCCGACCACTTCGCGGAGTTGGTTCAGGAGCTTTTCGGAATCGTCGCGCGGAAGAAGTGGGACACCACGAAGTGGCGCGTTCTGTTCTCATCCCAGACCGTCAAAGAGTTCCTGGTTTCACTTGGGCTGAAAACCGGGTTTGCGGCTCGGCAGAAGACCGTCCCCGATGCGATCCTTCGCTCCCCAAAGCCTGTCGTCGCGGCGTTCCTTCGCGCACTCTACGACTGCGATGGCTACGCTGGTCCCGCGGGGGTCATCCTGGCCACCTCATCCGAAAAGATGAGCGAAGTTGTTCAGATGCTCCAGCTCAACTTCGGCATCCTTTCGACCCGTCGGCCTCACAAGGATGGTTGCTGGCGCGTCCAGACTCAGGGCCGATCGGCGAAGGTGTATCGCGAGCAAATTGGATTTGGGCTTGCTCGCAAGCAAGCTCGACTCACCGAGTACATCGAGAATCGGCAGTGGTTCCGGGTGGAGGTGGATGAGGATGAAATCGTCTCCATTGAACGAAGCCGTGCAGAGGTATTTGATGTCTCAGTCGAGGAGACACACCGATACGTTGCCCAGGGTTTGGTGAACCACAATTCGTTCTGGCACTCGACGATGATGACGCAAAAGGTGTTGGAACCATCGGAAGTGATCGACTACGCCGACCACCATTCCGGGACGATGGCAACCAGCTCCCGCCGACTCAACCCATACAAGCTCGGCATCGAACTGCTCCGCGATATCGAGCGGCGATGGAATATGGGACAGTTCGGCTCCGAGTGGGAAAACTGCGAGGACATGGAAAAGAAGCGAACCTGGGACAAGCAACTCGGGCTCGGGAGGCAAAAAATCTTCGAGGTTCGCAAAATTCACAACGACATCACGTTTATCGATACATTCCTGACGCCCGAGTTCTGCAAGGAACATCGTCTGTTCTCGTTCAATTACAACGAGCAGGGCGGGAATTATGTGATCGAGAGCCGCGAGTTTCAGAAAATCAAGCAAAGATTGCTATTCAGTCTGACTAATTTTGGGAAACCGTGGATTTACGTTGTCGATGGGAACCACCGCAACCGCGGAGAACTGCTGTTGCGACACGAGTATAATGGGGTAGAGTTGAAAGTAGATGAAGCGCGGGACACACTGGCCAATCTCCAGTACATCTGGGTTCGGCCGGTCCATCTGGAAACCATGTCCGATGGGCATGCAGTGGTACTCAGTTTCGATGGAACAGAACACACTCAGCAAACAATCGGAGGGACCGATGACACTAGCCGAAAACCTGCTGCCAAAGCTAAGTGAATGGCGTCCGTCCGGAGACGGGCGGCACAGCTGGGCCGGCTCGTTTCCGGCGGCCGGGTGGACGGTGCGGCTTGCTGCCGACAAAACCGATACACTCTCGTGCCTCGTATGGGAACTGACCCTCACGCGGACAGCAGAAGCCCCTCCAGACCTCACGCTCAAGGCCTGGGCTGCCCAAGTGGCCGACCGGGTAAGCGGACTTCTGGAATTCCTCAAGCTCCACGAAGTGGATGAGACCCGGCAGGAAGCTGTTCTCAGGAGTGAAAACCCAGCCCGGAAGGGTGATGCCCTCTCTTACTATGAGATTCGCCTGAGCGGGTTGACGACTGCTGTTGTTCGCCGCTATTCCGCGAGCAAAACGGTCAGTGGCCGAGATCAGATCGCTTTCGCACTCACCCACGAAACAGTCGCCAAGCTTGCCGGAGATATCGCTGGCTGATTGCGTAGATGAACCCCTGGGAAACAGGACAACAATAAACTTGACGCGGGCAACTCTGACACAAGCCCGAAGCGCCAGCGAGGGAAAGGCTGTCCCTCGCTGGCGCTTCGGGCTTGTGTCAAAACAAACGTCGCGAAGTATAACTCTCCTGCCGGATTTCTCACGACTCCCCAAAGCACTCACTCACTCGCGGCACCCTTGCCGCGTTTTTTCTTTTCGGGTGTCGCCGCAATGGGTTCGGGGGCTTCCCCGATGGCAGCGAGTGCAGCCGCGGCTTCCGCTTCCTCCTTGGCAGCCTCGGCCGCGAGATGGGCATCATCCAGAATCCGCGGCTTCCGCTTCACCAGGATTGCCTGGACGATCTCGTCCCGAACGGTTGGATTTTCCCGAAGGAACTGAACCGTTGCGTCCTTCCCATGTCCCAGGCGCTGCTCCTTGTAGCTGAAGTGGGCGCCGCTTTTCTCGATCACCTCATCCTCAATGGCCAGTTTGAGAACATCGCCCTCGAAGTCGATTCCTCGGTCGTGCAGAATCTCAAACTCCGCGTTACGGAACGGGGGAGCGATCTTGTTCTTGACCACGCGAACGCGCGTCTCGGCCCCAATCGTTTCGTCCCCATCCTTCACATGTGTGACCCGCTTGGCTTCCATCCGAACCGATGCGTAGAACTTGAGCGCCAGGCCGCCGGTCGTGGTGTTCGGATCGCCGTACATGACCCCGATCTTTTGCCGGATTTGGTTGATGAACACGAGGCAGGTGTTGCTCTTGTTCACGGTGGGGGTGAGGATTCGCAGTGCCTGGCTCATCAGGCGAGCCTGGAGACCCACCTTTGTATCGCCAATCTCGCTGTCCTGAATTTCGTTCTTCGGAACCAGCGCGGCAACCGAGTCGATGACGATGATATCTACCACGTTCGACTTGATGAGCATTTCGGCGATCCGCAGCGCTTCTTCACCGTAGCCCGGTTGCGACACGAGGAGTGCATCGAGGTCCACGCCCAGCCGTTTGGCCCAGCTTGGATCGAGGGCATGTTCGGCATCGATGAACGCAGCCACCCCACCGGTTTTTTGGGCCTGGGCAATCGCGTGCAGGGCAATGGTTGTTTTGCCGCTGGCCTCGGCACCGTAGATTTCGACCACCCGACCCCGCGGCAAACCTTTCCCACCAAGTGCGATATCCAGGCTCAGGCTGCCGGTTGAAATCCCTTCCACATCCAGAGCGGTCATATCGCCGAGGGACATGATCGCGCCTTTGCCGAATTCTTTCTCGATTGCCGCGAGGGCGGTTTTGAGTTCCTTGTTTTCCTTGCCGTCCTTGTTTTTGCTCTCCTTGGGTTCCTTTTCCGGCATCGCAACTCTCCTTGAGGGTTACAGGTTTGAGA
>DASZJS010000942.1:0-9545 GCA_035947935.1 Gemmata sp.
GACCCACCCTACGAAAACAGCCCCAGTCAATGGCACTCTCTTGTAGGGTGGGTCGAGCCGTGCGCAGCACGTCGAGGCCCACCATTGTCACTTACCGAAGCGGTGCGAAGGTCGCGAAAGATGAGAGAACATTATGCCCAGCTATCGCCGCTGGTATGTTCCCGGAGGGACTTACTTCTTCACAGTCGTAACTCATCATCGGCAGCCAATCTTGACTACCAAGACTAGCAGAGAACACTTGCGTACAGCGATCTTGGAGACTCAAGAGAAGTGTGCGTTCGAGATGGTAGCTCTCGTCCTTCTTCCGGATCATCTCCATTGCATCTGGAGCTTACCAGTTGGGGATGCCGGCTATTCAGCTCGTTGGGCAAAAATCAAGGAGACATTCTCACGCCGCTTCCTTAATTCTGGAGGACGAGAAGTTCTCGTGAACAAATCCCGATTAAAACACCGGGAACGTGGGGTCTGGCAGCGACGATTCTGGGAACACGTAATCCGCGACGAAAACGATTTGATTCGATGTGCAGACTACATCCACTGGAATCCAATTAAACACGGGTATGTTGATCGAGTACGGGATTATCCGTGGTCATCGTTTCACCGATTCGTTCAGACGGGGGACTATGAACAAGATTGGGGTGGTGGTGCCGAGGTGGATGTCTCTGGTGCCGAATGGGAGTGAGTTCCTGAAATACGAGATCGCGTTTTTGTGGATCGAGCCTCTTGCTTGTAGGGTGGGTTGAGACCTGCGTAGCAGGACGAGGCTCACCATTGCCACTTTATGAAATAATGGTGGGCCTCGACGTGCTTCGCACGGCTCGACCCACCCTACGAAAACCACCCATGTCCAAGTATACTGTCGCTCTCCTCCTCCCGTGAGGGTTCACCATGTTTCGCATCGCGCTTGCTTCGCTGCTGGTTGCTGCTCCCGCGTTTGGTGCTGAACCAACGCATCAGGTCAAACTCAACGGGCATACGTTCACGTTGCCTGATGGGTTCGAGATCGAACTCGTAGCCGGGCCTCCCCAGGTCGAACGGCCCATCGTCGCGGCGTTCGATGACAAGGGCCGACTCTACGTTTGCGATTCATCCGGATCGAACGCCAAGACAACGGAGCAGGTCAAAACGAAACCCCACCGCATTGTTCGACTCGAATCGACCAAGGGTGATGGGAAGTTCGACAAGGCCACGGTGTTCGTGAAGAATGTGATGTTCCCGGAAGGTGCCATGTGGCTGAACGGATCACTCTATGTCGCCGCCCCACCCCACATCTGGAAATTCACCGATACGGACGATGATGGAGTCGCCGACAAGGAAGAAATCTGGTTCGATGGCAAAACGCTCACCGGATGCGCCAACGATCTTCATGGTCCCTACCGCGGACTGGATGGCTGTATCTACTGGTGCAAGGGAGCATTCGCTAAACAAGAATATGAGTTACCGAACGGCAAGAAATTCAGCACGCGGGCAGCGCATATCTTCCGCGCTCGACCCGATGGTTCGCACATCGAACCTGTGATGACGGGCGGGATGGATAACCCGGTCGATGTCGTTTTCACACCCGGCGGCGAACGCATTTTCAGCACCACGTTCTTTCAGCATCCTGGCGATGGCAAGCGCGATGGACTGATTCACGCAATCTACGGCGGCGTATACGGCAAGGATCACGACCCGGTTTACGAACACCCCTGGACCAGCCCACATCTCATGCCGGTGATGACGCACATGGGTCCAGCGGCTCCGTGCGGACTGCACCGCTATGAGAGCGATCAGTTCGGCAAGGAATACGAGAACAACATCTTCTGCACGCAATTCAACATGCGGAAGGTCAGCCGGCATGTGCTGGTTCCCTCTGGCTCAACATTCACCACGAAGGATTCCGACTTCGTCGTTTCCGACAACATTGATTTTCACCCGACCGATGTGATCGAGGATGCCGATGGCTCGCTGCTCATCATGGATACGGGCGGCTGGTACAAACTCTGCTGCCCCACATCGCAACTCGTGAAACCGGATGTGCTGGGCGCGATCTACCGCGTGAAGAAGACCGGAGCGCACAAGGTTGCCGATCCGTGGGGCGAGAAGATTAATTGGAAGAAACTGGGCGAGGACGATCTGGTTCGCTTACTCGGTGATCCCCGACCCGCCGTGCAACGACATGCTATCGATCAGGTTCCGCTTAATGGGCTCGATCCAGTCGATGTGGCTCGTGCGGCTGTTTATCAAGACGGCCTTCGGAATGCTGTCTGGCTCGGGATACGCGGCGAAACTCGCAAGGCGGTCCCATTTCTCGTCACGCTCGCCGACTGTCCAGCAGAGTACGTTCGCACAATTGCACTTCACGGCCTAGCACTCCACGCAAGCACAATGGAGATACACGATCTTACACCTGAAGGACTAACTGACGAATGGGTCGCAAAAAATGTCGCACGGTTTATCAAGGACAAATCGTTGGCGGTTCGGCGAGTAGCTGCGGAAGCACTCGGGCGAATGAAGATAAAGAAAGCCATACCCGCCATCCTAGAAGCTCTCGCCGATGAAGCGAACGACCGCGTTCTCGATCACTCCCTCACCTATGCCCTGATCGAAATTGGCGATGTAAAAGCGACAGCGGAAGGGCTCAAGCATCCTTCGCCGCGAGTTCGGCGGGCCGTGCTGGCTGCGCTGGAAAATATCCCGGAAAGCAAGCTCGATGCGAAGGCAGTGCTGGCCGAGGTCAACGACAAGGATGCCGCTCTCCGCGATACCGCGTGGTGGATCGCTGGCCGACACCCCCAGTGGGGCGAACAACTTGCCGGGTACTTCCATGACAGGCTTGCGCAAATCGAAAAGATGACGCCGCCGGAGCAGGATGAGTTAGTTTCCCGGTTCGTTCCGTTTCTGAAATCCGAAACAGTACGAAAGACAGCTGGCGATGCACTGGTCCGAACAACCGATCCCACGGCTGCCCGTGCGATACTCCGGGGCCTGGCTCGTTCGGGATTGAAGACCTTCCCGGCGGAATGGAACACCGGTGTATTGATCGCTCTCAATTCCCCGGTCGATAATGTTGTGCGCGATGCGATTGCGGTACTCCGGGCTGTCCCGCCAACGGCAGATGCGTTTGCCAAATTAGCGGATGAAGCCGAGAAGTATCGCGCGCGACTCAACCAGCCATTCCCGAAGGAATTGGCTTTTGGTCTGCGTGCCACGGCCCCAATCGGCTTACCCCAGGCGGATATCGGGGAACTGATCGCTGGCGTTCATCGCGACCAGCCTGGTCCTGTTCGCGGAGCCGCGGCGGATGTGCTTGCCCGTGCCGCGCTCTCGCAGTCATCGCTTGTTACCCTCGCCACAGCACTGAAGACGGTGAATCCACTGGAGATGCCCAAGGTTCTTCAGGCGTTCACCCGATCCACCGATGAGAATGTCGGATCGGCTCTGGTGAAATCCCTCCGCAATCCAACTGTGCGGCCAACCGTTCGTGCGGAGATTGTCAAACCGATCCTCGACAAGTATCCCAAGGCCGTTCGCGATGAGGCCGAGAAGCTCTATGCCGAGCTTGCGGAAGCTCGCAAGGATGAGCAAGCCAAGCTGGAAAAGCTCCTCACCGAGTTAAAACCGGGCGACATTCGCCGCGGGCAATTGGTATTCAATTCGCAGAAAACCCAGTGCATCGCCTGTCACAAAGTCGGATACGTCGGCGGGTTGATCGGCCCGGATCTCACCCGCATCGGAAGCATTCGCACCGAGCGCGACCTGCTCGAAGCGATTGTGTTTCCGAGCGCAAGTTTTGTCCGCAGCTATGAGCCAATGCGCGTCCTCACAACCGATGACAGGACATTCAACGGCATCATCAAGAAGGATGCTCCCGATGAGGTCATCATCGTCGTCGCGGCGGACAAGGAAGAACGAATCGCTCGCGCGGACATCGCGAGTATTTCCCCCAGTACCGTCTCGCTCATGCCGAGTGGACTCGACCAGCAGTTAAGCCAGCAGGATCTCGCCGACCTCATCGCGTTCTTGAAGGCGTGTAAGTAGCAGGTTTCCAGGGGTTACGCTCGCCTTCGGCTCGCTCCACCCCTGGAGTGTTTCTCTTCCTCTGGGTCAATCACCAATGATCAAACCGCACCGTCCACTTGCTGTTGGGGTCGTTGCCGATCACTACCAGGAACTCGACCGACTCTATCGCGAAATCTGGGGCGAACACGTTCACCACGGGCTGTGGCGAACAGGACGCGAGACGCCGCTTGAAGCCGTCGAGCAGTTGATCGAGTTCATTGCCGAACAAGCGGGTATCCAGGTCGGCGATCGCGTTTGCGATATCGGCTCGGGGTATGGTGCCAGCGCGCGATACATTGCCCGGAAGTTTCAGGCGAAGGTTACCGCTCTCACCATCGTCCCTGCCCAGCACGCCTATGCTCAGGCAACCCACCCGGTCGATGATAACCCTCGGTATTTCCTTCGCGACTGGCTGACCAACGACCTACCCACCGCGGCGTTCGATGCGGCCTATGCCATCGAGAGTACCGAACACATGGAGGACAAAGCCCGCGCATTCGCGGAAGCATTCCGGGTACTCCGGCCGGGTGGTCGATTGGCGATTTGTGCCTGGATTGCCGCCGAAGCCTCGCGACCGTGGGAGCGGCGACATCTTCTGGAGCCGATTTGCCGCGAAGGACGACTACCCGGCATGGGAACCGAAAGCGACTATCGCGAGTTGCTTGAACGTGCTGGGTTCGAGGTGGAAGCAGTCACCGATCTGACCCGTGAGGTACGAGGTACCTGGGGCATCTGCCTCCGTCGTGCAATGGGCCGATTCTTTGCGGACCCGGCTGCGAGAGGATTCCTGCTCAACGAAGCAAGTCGAAATCGAGTCTTCCTCATCACGATGGGTCGGATTTGGGTTGCGTATCGAACAGGCGCAATGCGCTATCTCGTGTTCCGGGCTCGACGGAGTCATTGAGCGGACGTCTTCTTTTCAAAGCTCAGCAAGCGGAGCGCTCAACGACTGGCCGGTGCATCACCGGATGTCGTCCAAGGTAAGATAGCCATAGGGAGAGTCGAGTGAGTAGCTCCCATCAAAGGTCCACCGACACGTCTTGACAATGCCTCCCAACCCGAGAATGGACGGCAGGCCAAGAGGGGCACCGACCTGAAAGAGAACCGGCCAGTCGAAAGGATATCCCCGAAACTTCTCGTCCCACCATGCGCGCACCTGGCCCGGTCGAACCCGAAACGGTGTTGCCCCCTGTGTCGTTTGCAAAGTGAGATCTATTTCCGCTTCCGGAGGGGGCACTGGGATGTGACGACGTTGAGCCAATTCCAAACTGATCAGGGAATAAGAGGCACCGGAGTCCACGACAAAAGTTAATGGTCCTGGCGGCCGTCCTCCGCCCCTTTCGAGATGAAGCCTAACCCGGCTGCGCAAACCGACAACCCCAAGGATATCGGTCCGATCGACCCAATATGGAATGAGTGACTCCTGCCGGGTTGGCTGCCGAAGGGCGTTTGCGGACGGCATACTGAATCGCTCCAGATTCTGCCATAACCCGGACAGCTTGAGTCATCAAAACCGCTACGTGTCGGAAATCACTACCTTCGACTCTTCTTCCTCGGACAACCCCTGTAGCAGCGCCCAGATTTCACATTCGCCTGACGCCAGCACAGCAAGCATGCCGTCTGCGGTCGTGAAGCACGCGACCGGTTCGCCGCGGTAAATAGCTTGGAGGCAAAGTTGTTCGGTGATGTGGCGAATGGCCTTCGGCGTTGGAGGTGGATCGAAACCTGCGATCTCACGCTGCAAAAACTTCTCGACCTCCGGCGGAACTACCATTGCAGCCGGACGGATCCGACCCGCAATGATCTCCTTCGCTCGGGCTATGAGCGCATCCTTCATCTCAGGAGTGGGGTTGCCCTCTTTTGGTTTGGGTAAATCACCCACATTCGGCGGGAAGTCAGTCTTCTCGTCGGCGACTTCGACAGAGTTTTGCGACATGACCGGCCCCTGTTGAGGTGTTCGACACTGATAACCAAAACTCCGACGCCTGACACCCGTTCATGCAGTGTACCGCACACTCGTCCGCCCAGCAATCCAAGGACACCGGCCACCTTGATAACACTCACGCCCCGTAGTCAATGTCTTCCAGATTGCTGATCGTGCGGTTCATGATGAACGCCTTGCGGCCTTCGACCTCTTCACCCATCAGCGTTCGGAACAGTTCCTCGGCTTTCAGGGCATCGGTCAGGGTCACGCGCAGAAGCGTTCGGTGTTGTGGGTCCAGTGTCGTGTCCCACAACTCCTGGGGATCCATCTCGCCCAACCCCTTGAACCGCGTCACCGAAATCCCCTTCTCACCAAGCCGGCGAATTTCGGTTACCAGCATCAGCAGGTGCGACAGTTCCTTCCGGGAATCGCCATGCTCCAACACAAACCGCGTGGGTGGCTCACGACCAGCCACGCGCTTTGAAGGAATCAGATCACTTAGCTCAAATCCCGAATTCCGGAGTTTCCCCATCGTTCGGTTCAAGGTCCGCACCTCGTGCCATTCATCCAGCGTATAGTGTTCGACCGTCTGATCCACTGCTGGTGTTGGTACTGGAGGAGTACCGGGCTTTTCCGTCGGTGACGTCGATACGGGAGGAGTACCGGGAGCTGCAGGTCCAGACTCGGTTTTGAGACTGGCCAGAGTATCCGCGAGAACGAGTTCCTTCCCGCTCTTTTTGGACTCTTCCGCGCGGAACGATTCCACATCCGCCTGAGTATAATACCAATCATCTTTACCGCGAAACCGAACGTGGTATGCCGGTAGGATGCCATCCTTGGCCCGACCCAAAAACTCTTCCAGCGTATGACCGCGGCGTTCCAGATTCACAACCGCTGCCTCTGACTCCGCCAGCAACGGAAGCAGTTTTGCCAGATCGTCGCTCTTGACCTCGCGCGATGGGCTGGTCTTTGTGATCTGCAACACCGTATCCTTGAGACCGCGAGCGGTCAGTTCCTTCACCATCTCCTCGCGCGTCTGGATGAAGCGGACCTCTTTCTTTTGCGTGACCTTGTACAACGGCGGACGGGCAACGTAGATGTGCCCTTCTTCGATCAGCTTCCGCATCTGGCGGAAGAAAAACGTCAGCAGCAGGGTGCGGATATGCTGTCCATCCACATCCGCATCGGTCAGGATGATGACTTTCCCATAGCGCACCTTGCTCACGTCCTCGACGTTCTCGATGTCGATGCCTGTCGCTGCAATGAGGGCGGAAATCTCGTTGTTCTTGAGGAGCTTGTCGAGCCGTGCCTTCTCGACGTTCAGCACCTTACCGCGCAAGGGCAGAACGGCCTGATACATGCGATCCCGCCCGCTCTCCGCGCTGCCACCAGCCGAATCGCCCTCCACGAGAAACAGTTCGCTCTTATCGCGTTCGCGGGTGGTGCAGTCCATGAGCTTCCCGGGTAATCCACCACCACCCAGGATACCCTTCCGATCTTTCAGCGCTTCCCGGGCCTTCTTCGCTGCCAGACGGAGTTCTGCCGCGAGGGCAATCTGCTGGCAGATCGTCTTTGCTTCCTTCGGATTCTTCTCCAAATACTCGGTGAGGAACTCGTAAACCACGCTGTTGACGATCCCCTCAACTTCCGGGTTATTCAGTCTGATCTTGGTCTGCGATTCAAATACTGGATCGGGGTGCCCGATACTCACCACAGCCGTCAGCCCGGCTCGAAAGTCTTCGCCGCGAACATCGAGATCGGGCTTAAAATGCCCTTCCTTCTTCCCATAAGCATTGATCGCCCTCGTCAGCCCAGAGCGGAACCCGCTCATATGCGTGCCGCCGACGGGGTTGTAAGCGTTGTTCGTGTAGCACCGAACCTTCTCTTCCTCGCCTGTCGTGTACTGGAGTGCAACCTCCGTCATGATCTTGAGCCCGACCACGGTGCTTTCGGTTGTGTAGTCGACATCCTTCTGAACGTAGATTGGCGGGTGTAGCTGCTTTTCGTCCCGATTCAGCCAGACGACATACTCGGCGATCCCACCCTCGAACCGGAACGACTCACTCTTTCCAGTTCGTTCATCGACAAGCGCGATGGCAAGCCCCTTGCACAGATACGCAATCACCCGGAACGTCTCCACGAGCGTCTCGTAGTCAAACGTCAAATCCCCGAACATTTCGGGGTCCGGCTTGAACGTGATCGTGGTTCCGGTCTGGCCCGCTGGTGCGGGTCCGATATCCTGAAGTGCGCTCGTCGCGTACCCCTTCTCAAACTCCATCTTGTACACCCGACCATCGCGGCGAACCTCGGCCTCACACCATTCCGAGAGGGCGTTCATCGCCTTGGCACCCATCCCATGCAAACCGATCGATGCTCGGTACGCGGCGTTGTCGAACTTCCCACTATTGCCGAGTTCGGTCAGAGCTTCTTCCAGCGCGGACTTCCCGGTATCCATTTTGATCCCAACCGGGATGCCGCGTCCGTTATCGGCCACCGTGATTGATCCATCCGTATGCAGAGTTACGCGGATCTGTGTGCAGAACCCGGCGAACGCCTCATCCACCGAGTTGTAGACGATCTCATAAACGATGTGATGTAACCCAGAGGACTGAGTATTCCCGACATATACACCGGGATTCTGACGAATGTGCGCTGCATTCTTCAGCGTCTTCATGTTCTCCGGACCGTAAATCACAGCGGTTGGCAGATCAGTATCCGTACTCATATTGCTTCTCAATAGTTAGAATTAATGACTCCGGTCGCTGATGCTCCCGGCTCGCCAATACGAAGTTGCTATTTACCAAACTCCAGCCCGGAATTTGATATCAGTGAGGGTTATGCCCGGAAGCGATTTGCGAAGTTTTCCGAGCAGTCCGCGCTTGTGGAACTGCGTCAGCTCCTGAATCAACACAGCGTTACGAACATCGATTTCCAAAACGCCCCGCTTCATTCCCAGCACCCGCGTGTCCTTGACTAACTGTTCACCGGCGGCCTCAGCCCATGCTGTTTCGAGTCGTAGCCGATCGTTCTTTCGTCCCCAACCGCGGGAGACGAACAACCGGCCGAGGATATCGCCAATGTTTTCCGGCCCTCGGTTCGATTCATTCGCCCTGATATCTTTGTCCTTCTTCATCCCTCATCCCTTCTCAATCCGCCAGCGGCATCACGAGATAGACGTAGTTATCTCCACATCTGAAGAGAGCAGGCTTGGTCCCATCGCTCATCTCCAACGTAACTGCCGCTTGACCCTCCACAGCGCGAAGAAACTCGACGACATACTCCGGGTCGAATGCGATTTTGATATCCGGTCCCTCGTACTC
Organism: Gemmata sp.; assembly: GCA_035947935.1. GTDB lineage: Bacteria > Planctomycetota > Planctomycetia > Gemmatales > Gemmataceae > Gemmata. The sequence goes on from DASZJS010000942.1 coordinate 9,286, forward strand.
GGGAAGCGACAACTCCACTTCGCTCGACCCCGTCTGGGCTCCGCGGGCCTCCATCGCGACTTTTCCAGGGCTAAACGTCATATCCACCCGCTTGCTCTCGTCATCGGTCATGATCTTGGCCTGGCGAACGCGACCCAAAAAAGACTCGACGGGAAGCGATATGGTCACTGTCGCACTCTTGCGAGTCTGCGAGAGGATATCGCGGTAGGGTGGATAACGGCCCTGAACGAGCGTGGTATAAATCATCGCTCGCTCGGTTT
>DASZJS010000943.1:0-4931 GCA_035947935.1 Gemmata sp.
TCATGAGTAGTTCGTTCACGGGGCCAGGCCCGAACGAGGTCTCGGTGCTATTTTCGGATTCCGCCATTACCCCAGTTACGACAGTGACTGGTGTGAATGACGTTCTGGGTGTCGTCACCGTCTCCCCAGGGTCTGATCTGACGGGACCGATCACGATCTCGTTCGATTCGAGCAGCGGTGTGAATTACTTCAGCGAGGGCTTGGACACCCTGCCCGGCCCTGTGACCGTGGATCAGGGCATGCCACCACCCCCAACAGTACCCACCCCTGCCGGTTGGTTGAGCATGGCAATTGGCGCTCTGATCCTGGCGGGTCGGGAACGGCTCAAGAAGCGTCAGCGAACCTCTCTCGCGCAGACGTTGCCACCAGCGATGACCGAACCCGCCGAGACATCTGTGCATCCTCTTGGTTATGGACAAGACTCCGACAACCACGTTTCTCGTTTTCGGTGACCTGCACGGCAGGATTCTACCGGCATTCCGCTTCGCCTCTTACTGGTCGCGACGCCATCAGCGAACCCCTGCCGGTTTGCTTCAGGTTGGCGACTTGGGGTATTTCCCCGACATTTCACGAATCGACAAGGCAACACTTCGACACGCCAAGGACGATCCGTTGGAACTCGGCACATTCGAGGTCGTCACACGCACCGAGATTGCTGACCGGATATTCGATGATGACCCAGCCTGCCCACCAGGACTGTGGTTTACTGCCGGTAACCACGAAGATTTCCAAGAACTCGAACGCTTTGCTCGCGCGAGCGGCGATCAAACCGACTTCGCTGTGGATGCGTATTGCCGAGTGTGGTGTATCAAGGATGGCAACATCGTCGCACTTCCAAAACCACCAACGCGGTGGGATGCCGAGCTAACAACTGCGGCAATCGCATCACCGGAAGCCCCCGGTCTGAACTCGCTCCGCGTGGGAGCCATCTGGGGAGTGGATGGAGATGAAGCGAATGCCCGTCAGAACTTGCCGCCACGAGGATACATCGACGATGCCGCCATCGACCGCCTTTCGTGGGAGCAATTCGATGTGCTGCTCTCGCATGAAGCGCCTTATGAGGCGAAGCGGGTCGGCTACGGCAGTCGATCGCTTCGAGCGTTGATTGAACAGACCCAGCCACGATTTGCATTCTTCGGCCACTACAGCGGCGATGGATCGAGGTCTTCACAGGACTTCGGGCGGACGGAGGTATACCATCTGAGCGGGTTCGAGTTGCGAACGCGGGATGGACACCCCGAGAGCGGCAGCGTCGGCGTTTTGGAACAAACGGAAAGCGGTTGGATGTTCGATTTTGTCCCGGACGATGACCTGATGCCGTTTACACGCCACAACTGGAAGTGGGTGTGATTGCGCACCCACGAGTATGATTACTCAATGTCCTCACGCTGCCTTTGCCTGTGTCGAAAGCATAGGCAACACGACTGCCGCCCGCAGTGTCTTGCGCGGGCGACTCAACCGCCAAAGATCGCGTACTCGGAGGAACGCCGGGAGGAATACCAGTGATGCCATCATGCACGACATCACGCCAAGCGTCAGCACTAGCCCAAGGCTCGACATCCCCTCGTGACGAGCAGGGATCAGCGTGCCGAAGCCAATCACGGTCGTCAGCCTGGCAATGAAGACTCCGCGGCCTGTTGCCGACCCAAGCCGATACGCCACGCCGCGCGGTCGGGCGAGGAAGTCGTGCATCACATGCACGCCATTATCCACTCCAACACCGACAATCAGCGGTAGGGCAATCATGTTTGCCGGGTTCAAGGGAATCCCGCAGAGCCCCATCACACCGAGCGTGAACAGGCCACCGATCGCGAGTGGGAACAGGCCAAGGACAATTTCCTGGAGTCGGCGCAGATCGAAGATCAACACGATCAGGATGGCCGCGAGTGCGTACAACGCGGCTTTTTCAAACCCCAACTTCATTTGCCGGAGCCCTTCCAGAGTGCGGAACGCCTTTCCGGTTGCCTCCGGGTCAGCATCGGTTGCAGCAATGGTGAATCGTTGAAGGGAATCATATTCCCACAAGCTATCACGCGCAAAGGCTCGCACCAGATACTCGCCGTGCGCTCCGATGTAGCGTTCGTGAAGCTCGGTCGGCACATCATCGAGCGTAATCGGCTTCGGCTGGGACACGGCCTTGAGCTGATGCAATTCTGACGAGAGATCGGCGACCAGGTGACGGTCGAATTCCCGGAACCGCATCGCCGCGGCGGGTGAATGCTCGATCGCGACGATCAGGCCAACAGCAGCTTGTGCGAGAGATGAGTCCTTATCCGCCAGGCGAGCGATGGCCGTAGTGAGTTCTTTCACCGCTACCGGATCTGACCCGAGTGTGACGGGCAACGTGTCAGTCGGTGGAAGCCCGGCCAAGCGATCGTGAATTTGCTGCACAATCGGCAGCTTTGTCGATTGATCCTCCGGAACCAGGGAGGCGACTTCAACCACCCGGCTTACTTCAGGCGTTGCCTCGTACTTCGCTTTCAGGGCCAGTGCTTCTTCGCGGCTATGGGCGATGCTCAGCGTATCCCATGTGGCTCCGACAGCGCGGTCGAGCAGCTTGTGTTCCCACTCCACGGAATCGAGCCCACGAACCTGGAGGTGCAGGAGGTTTTGATCGTAGCTCAATCGCGTTGCGAATGCCACGCAAGCAATGAGCATCACCGCTCCCACACCGAGAGTCAACCGCGGTCGCCTTGCCAGCCCCGGTACCCACGCCCTGGGAAAGGGAATGATGTTTGGTGGTGAATCATCGGCGTGTGATTTGGCGTCGCCAGAATTCGCTGAGTGGCCGTAGCTCAGTCCCCGGGCTTGTTTGCCTTCCACAATCACCAGCATTGCCGGCATGAGCAATACACAGCTCGCAGCGCAGAGCAAGATGCCGCTGCCAGCGATCCAGCCGAGTTCAGCAACGGCCTTGAAATCGGCGAGCATGACTGCGAAAAATGCCAGACCGGTTGTTGCGGCAGCAGTCAGAATGCTCGGGCCGGCGTGTGCTGCTGTGTGCATCAGCGCCTCGTGAACCGATTCCCCATTCTGCCGTGCTTTATCGTATTGAGCGACCCACAAGACACCGTAATCGCCAAGACCGATGAGCATGACCGCAAAAGTCGCCGAGAGGATGTTCAGGTGCCCGACGGTGATCGTTGCCCAACCCAATGCCCAGAGCGTTCCGATTACCAATGTCGCAATGGTAAGCGGCGGATAACGGAACCCGCGGTACACGACGAAATACAGCACTGCGACCCCGAGGAGAGCCATCCACGAAGCGCGAGTCGAATCGAGGTTCGAGAGGTCCATTTCATCGGTTTCGAGGACCGGCAAGCCGGTAAGCCCCAAGGCGAGATCGGGAAAGTTCGGACCAACAGACGCGAGAATCTCACGCAGAACCGCGTTGGCTTCCTTGGCCGGTGTGAAAGAATCGGCGGTCTTTTTGGGCCGACAGGTAAATAACGCCAGCGATCCATCGGGAATAAAGAAATACTGAGGCTTGAAGAGCGCTTCGGCGGATTCCAGTCCACCACTTTTCTTTCCCGGTGGCGCTGCGTCCATCGTCGAGGTCGCATCCGCGCTCGCCACGTTCCACGGGTCGCGGTAGGCCGCGGGATCGCGGAGTGTATTGGCAGCAGATGACATCACGAATGGGAGCTGAGCGAGCAAATCCTGGTCGGCAGCCGATGGCGACCGTCCCGCAGCTCGTGCTTTCAGCACAACCTCACCGCTTGTCAGGAGCGACTGTATCGACAGCATTCGCCACGCCATCGGCGCAACCGACCCAAGAAGCGGCTCCATCCGATCGAGTCGGTTGCGAATTGCGTTGAGTTGATCTGGCGGCAGATGGAGGATCGCCCGGTTCCGGATGCGTTCGAGATCGACCCGATAAAATACCCGGTCGAAAAGATCGGGACGTTGCTTCACTTGTTCGGCCACGGCATCGATCGCGGCAATCATCTGCTCGCGATTCTTCCCCTCCACCACCACCACCATCTCGTCATCGTCACCGAACGCATCGATGTATTTCTGCCACCGCTGCTGACACGGTTTGTCCGGGCTGAGCAGATCGTTCCGTTGCGTGTGGTAAGCGAGCTTGTTGTAGGCGACGTGAACGGCAGCCCCGGTCAGCACGATTGAGGTGACGAGAACAACCCAGGGATATCGGGCGATCCACGCAACGAGTCCCATGACGGATCGTGCGAGGAAGTCAGGACGGAATTCCGCGCTCATGACAGTCCTTCAACGGCGAACACTGCAACCCCCAGCCCGCTGATAGGCAAGTTGTGCAAACCGCACAAGACCAAGCTCACTCGTAAGCTTCTCGTCCCCAATCCCTCTCCCCGCGAGAGGGAGTAAAATCCGGCTCTTCTCATTAGTGACGAGTAGACGAGATTCCGCCTTCGGCACGTCACTTGCTGCATTAGAACATTGCGGCGGCCGGGCCGACAACTCCGGTACAAGTAATCGCAACTCATACGAGGAGATACAATCATGGCCGATACCATCCGCGAGAAAATCGAAAACGCCGGCGAGGCGGTGAAAGATGCAGCCAAGAAAACAGGTGAGAAGGCGCAGGAGGCAGCTGACAAAGTCGCTGAGAAAGCGGGAGATGCAGCAAACTCCGCAGGTCAGGCGATGAAGAACGCCGGCCAGAAGCTGAAGGATAAGAGCGGCTCATAGCTCGTCTCATCCCTGCATGGCCTGCCCTCGTGGGGCAGGCTTCATTGTTTATTACGGCGCGCGAGTTGCATAATCCTCGCTCGCAAGACTCGCCCGATGAAGTGGTCGCGTATTGTCAGCCGCGACTCGGCTTCTCACTCTCTGGAGGTAGCAACCATGTCGGACATCAAAAACACCCTCAAGAATGCTGGCCACAAGATTGCCGAAGGGGCCGAGCAAGCAAAGGAATGGGTGAAGGAAAAAACTGGGCTGAATAACAA
>DASZJS010000944.1:0-5476 GCA_035947935.1 Gemmata sp.
CTCCCGGTTCTGGGCTGCCGGACCATGCCTAACGCAATTGGTAAGGATTGCCTTCAATCGGTCGAACTCGACGCGCGGCAGGTTTGGTCGCGCGTTCACGACAACCCCGGTCACCATCTGTTGTCCACCTCGTCGCAGTACACGCGTTTTGCGGTGATTCAACGTGAACCCTTCTTCTCCCGCAATCAGAGCCACGAGAGCTGTGAGTCGTTTTGTGCAACGCCCAAGGTCGAGGCCGCCAGAAAACGTGAGATCATCAGCGTACCGAGTGTACGTGGCATCGAGATTGGCGGCCAGCCCGGTAAGGCGATGGTCGAGTCGGAACGCCACGAGGTTCGCGATGGTGGGTGAAGTCGGTGTACCTTGGGGCAAGTGCCGTGCCCCGAATCGCTGCCAGGTGGAATGATCCGATCCATCAACAGCCGGGTTCGGCCGAGCTGCCCAGACAGCGCGCGGGAGTCGGGTTGTGCAAAGCCCAGCCAACAGCCGTGCCACGGAGGTCGGATAACCGAGCGTGCGAAACAAAGCGAACACCCGGCCCACGATCACCGAAGGGAAGAAGTCCGTGAGATCGAATCGGATCACCACGGCCCGACCGCAATGCGAAGATGCGTTTGTCGCTGCCGATCGACACGGTCGAAACCCGTGGGCCGCCGGGTGTGTCGGAACGAGATTCAGGAGGTCATCGAGCAGTTTCCGCTGCGTTTGTTTCAATAGTGGTGTGGGAATTTCGAGCAGTCGCGCTCGCCCAGATCTCTTCGGCACCCAGCGGTATCTATAGGTGCGGAGTGGTCCTGTCGGATGGAGGCGATTCCGACCGCTGGGGTCAGCGAGCCAGTCGAGCCGACCGGGAGCGATATTAAGCCATGCGGCCAGAGCAGCGGGGGTGGGGAGATCGGGCAGACCGTTAGCCCACGATGGTCGGGGTGATGGCGTATTGGGTGGAAAGAACAGATGTCGAACCGGAAAGTAGTCTTCTCGCGAATCACTTCCATACATCCCCGCGCAGACCTGACTCAACCCCCTATCGCTGTTCAGGAAAGTTAAAAGAACGGGAAATGCGGGCTTCTCCGGGAACGCGGCGATGAGACGCTTGATGAGGGGACTGGCCCACCGATACCGTTTACCGGTTGCGAGGGCGGCAGACTCGCGCAAACCTTTGGACGTCCAGTCTCGTGCGTGAAACGCCGCGGTCAGATTCGCAACGAAACGTGTACGGGCAGTTTGTGACATCGCATGAGCCGCGTGGCGGTGGTCTGAAAAAAACGCTACGGGGTGGCCCGACCAAACTTGTCCCGCGCGACAAGTCGGGCGTGGTAGCGCCCCCATCTGTCGCGCGCTCACTGACCAAGGTGGTACTCGATCCCCGGGGTAACCCCGGAGTGCCATCCGACAAGGTCTTGCGAACTCATCAGCGGCGTTCTCGGGAACACCCCGTAGCGTCGGAATCGTCCAGCGCTGACGAGTCACTGTCAAGGTCGGTGGGAGAAAATGTGTGCCTGATACTTTGAGGAACCTCCACGCCGAGTGAACGTTTACCCCAACGATAATCATTCCTTCTTGACTACCTCGAATCCGAACAGTTTTGCAGCCGTGCCCCCAAACACCTTGGCACGATCGGCTTCCGACAGGTGTGCGAGGAACTCGGCGACCCGTTCTCGTTCCTTGCGATAACTCTTCCCGGTGGCTGTTGCGCTGAAGCCGCCGCCAAACATGAGGCGGTCGGCTCCGAACGCCGCGGTGAGTTGTTTGATGACGGGTTGGGGATTGCGGTGCGGATAGCTGTTCCGGTTCGGAACAGCGGAGAGCTTCATCACCACGTTGTCGTACTTGGCCCATCGCAGAACAACGGCGTGTTCCTGCCGCGAACCCTGAAACGGCCGCCCGAGATGATCGATGAGAACGCGGGAATCCTTGAACTCCTTGATGAGCAGCTCGAAACCCTCGGCGTGCCGCGGCTCGAAGTGGAGTTGCACGGCCAGCCCGGCTTCGATCGCCGCTTTCCAGAGTCCTTTGAGTTCGGGTTTATCGAGGGGTGGGAGGTGGTCGGGGTTATAAGCATGGATGCGCACCGCGATGAGCGGCAATTTTCTGGCGAGTTCCTTCAGTCGCGCGGGGCTATCGGGTCGATCCGCGAAGAAGAGACAGGTACCCTTGAGCTTTCCCTTGCCAACGGTGAGGCAGTGCTCGAGGTAGCGGTGATCGTCCTGATAAGGCTCGGGGTGAACCACCACGGCGTAATCCACGCCCGCCTCGGTCATGCACTTGAGAAGGTGTTCGGGCGTGGCGGGATCATCTGGCGCGTACGGTCCATTGTTGTGGTAGGGGAATCGCTGGTCGTCCTTGCCAGCGAAGCAGTGCAGGTGCGTATCGATGATGGGAACGTGCTCATCGGCCGCGGAAAGCGGCATTGTGCTGCCAATCGCGGGAATCGCAGCCGAAACCAGGAACTCACGGCGCGTAGGCATGGCGAGACCTCTCATTCGCGCTCAATCCCGCTTACTGCGTGCACGGCTCTACGATCGCGATCAACCGGAACGCCTCTGAACTGAGCCGCGCGCAGTAAGCGGTTTATCGTCTCATTTCTGCAAAGGTGCATACACGATACGAAAGCCGACATGATCGTTTCGTTCGCTGGGGCGAACTCCCGCCCGCGATGCAGACCGCACACCCGTCGCCGGATCCTTGAACGATCCACCGCGAATCACCCGCTTGTCCCCATCGCTTGGGCCAGTCGGGTTGTCCTGCGGTCCATCGCCGGGATAGCCCGGCTTGTACCAATCGAGACACCATTCAGCCACATTCCCGTGCATGTCGTGCAACCCGAATCGGTTCGGTTCCGTCTTACCAACGTCCTGGGGAAGATCCGTTTTTTTTGCTCCTCCGATCCCAAGAGGGTCATCGTCGGTGAGTTGAAATAGAGCTTGTTTCTCGTATTCGATACGTTCCCCGAATGCGAAAGGTGTGTCGGTCCCGGCCCGGGCCGCGTACTCCCATTCCGCCTCGGTTGGGAGGCGGTACGCCCAGCCTTTGCGCATCCATTTCTGATCTTTCTCGCTCTCCATCAGCTTCCGACAAAAGTCGTTTGCCTCATCCCAGGTAACGTACTCGACCGGGAGATTCCGGGCTTGGTTCGCTCTTTCGGCAGACTTCGATGGGCTGACCCCCATCACTTTGAGGAACTGCGCGTGCGACACCTCCGTTGCAGCGAAAAAAATCGGTCCTCTTACGGTGACTTCGTGTTGGGGAGCTTCCTGGGGTCGGTGCCCCGGTTCGGCATCCGGTGAGCCCATGCGGAACTTTCCGCCGTCGAGCTTCACCATTTTGATCCCCTGTGAGTTGGTGAAACTCTCCAGGGGAGGCTCGCTGGGACGTATGAACGCCTGATACGTCCCATACCCAAGAATGCCGAGGACAATCAGAGTTCCAAACCCGAGTAGCACGGTACTCCAGGGGAAGCCTCTCTCGCTTCGTCGGCGGATTGGGTCGGCGGCATTGGTCTGGGGTGGGAGCTTGAACACTTGGCTGCTCCGGTTCGGCTCCGGTTCAGGTGGGACTGGAAAACCAGGAGGGTAACCGGGTACGGGCGCGGGATAGGCGGGTGGTATTGGGTAAGAGTAGCCGGGGGGCACGGGATGTTGGCCGGAGGGCACACCGCCGGCTGGCGGAACCGGATGCTGACCGCTTGGAACGCCGCCCGCGGGAGCGATCGGGTAACGACCCGATGAGGGACCGGCATATACCGATGGAAGCGCGGGGCAGAACGGTTGCAGTGCCAAAGCCAGTTCCAGCGGCGTTTGTGGTCGGGCTTCACGCCGTTTGGCCATGCACCAGTGAATGATCTGCTCGACCTGGGGAGGGGCATCCATTCGCTGAGTCAGAAGCCGCGGCGGTGGATCGGTGCAGTGCTTGAGCAATTTCTCGGTTGTGTTCCCCTCGAACGGAACCTTCCCGGTGAGGATGTAGTACAGTGTGCCGCCCAGCGCATAGATGTCGGCCCGGATATCCACCTCCATCGGATTCCGGGCCTGTTCGGGGGCAAGAAAATCCGGGGTGCCGATCACGAGCCCTTCCTGGGTGATCCGCCCCACCTTATCGTCGTTCGCTTCGGGTTCCATCAATCGAGCAAGTCCAAGATCGACCAGCTTGACGATCCGCCCGTTCCGACTCACGATCAGGTTGCTCGGCTTGATGTCGCGATGAACGAGCCCCATCTCAAAAGCGTGGTGCAGTCCGAGTGCGGCCTGACGGATATATTCGCACGCTTCGTGTACAGGAAGTGATCCGCGTTCCTGCACAATCCTCGTCAAATCGGTCCCATCGATCAGTTCCATTTCGTAGTAATGCGTATCGCCGATCTGATCCGCATTGAACACCGCCACGACGTTCGGATGCTTCATCTTTCCGAGAGCTTCGACTTCCTGGAGGAACCGGCCTTCGGCCGCCGGGTGTTTGAGTTTCTCCTTGCGGATGATCTTGACCGCAACATCTTTGCCAAGCCGGGTGTGGTGGGCCTTGAACACCCGTCCCATTCCGCCTTCGCCGAGCAATTCGAGAAAAACGTAGGGACCGAGCGTCAGACTACGACCGCGCCCCTTGAAGATTTCCCTGATCTGGTACGGAGTGAGCCACCCACGACGGCTGATCTCCTTGGCCACTCCCTGAACATCCGGTCGGGCAGCAGCGATCCACGACCACAACTCCTGGAGCTGGGCCGACTGAATCAGGCCGCAAGCTCGAAGATTGGCAAAGAAAGCAGCCGTCGGGTCGGCGGCATCGCTCATCGAGTGGTCACCGGGGGTTGAGACGATTCATTCAGTCATCGTTGTTGTTGTACCGACCGGCTGCGGGGAAGCCCACACTGCCATCACCGCTGGCTGGATTTCAGCGCTGCTCATCACCACTCGGGATCTCCACGGCTTGCCCGAAGCGATCGGCGATGCGTGGGAGATAATTGGTGGCTCTAATCATTGCTGTCAGTACATTCGACATTGGGTACACCTCGCGAACATTATTCGGTCATACCGATCTCAAGTCATTGCGTTCAAGGAGCCGCCCATGCCTGCTGATACAGCGAAAGTTGTGGGCCGTCGCCAACTCGATTATACGTCGTTTGAAGAATTGCTGGCCGATGCTGAGCGGATGAGTTCTGGTTCTGTGAATGCACTGGGCAATTGGTCGGCGGGCCAGATCTTCAAGCACCTCGCCATCATGTACAACGGGTCAATCGATGGTTTGCCTGTAACCTTTTCCTGGCCTTTTCGCATGGTGGTGAAACTCTTCAAGACAAGAATAATAAATGGACCTATGCCTCCCGGTTACAAGATGAAGCCAGAGAATGCGGCGTTTACGGAACCTGGACCAATATCCACCGAACAAGGTTTGGCCGATCTCTGTGCGGCAGTTGCTCGTTTGCAGCGGGAATCATATCGAGCAAAACACCCGTTGTTCGGCAATCTTACCAAGGAAGAGTGGG
>DASZJS010000945.1:0-12126 GCA_035947935.1 Gemmata sp.
GGCCACCTTTCTTGTGCTCGCTCGCAAAGCCTCTTCCATCGTTCCGAGAGGATCGTTGGCGAACCGGCTCTATGGAGTTGCCCGAAAGGCATCGCTCAAGGCGCGAGAGATGAACACCCGACGACAGAGGCGCGAAGCACAGGCCAGCGGAACCTTTGAACCCGTGAGCATCGCAGCAATCGGTCCCAGCCAGGAACTCCGAGACCTGCTCGACTCGGAGTTGGCCACGCTTCCAGACCACTATCGATCCGTGATTGTGTTGTGCGATCTTGAGGGACGCACGCGCAAAGAAGCCGCACGACACCTTGGGTGCCCGGAAGGGTCGGTTTCCAGACGACTGTCGCTGGCACGGGACATGCTTGCCCGGCGGTTGACTCGACGGGGTGTTGTACTCACGGGAGGCGTCTTGATATCCAGGGACAATGGACTCTCGTCTCGTGTCGAGAGAATTCGGTTGGTATTGAAATTAAAGACGGGAAAGAGGAAAGACTGGAATTAGCCTTTCATCACAAGATCATCTCACGTGGTGCAAGATACTTCCCAACCAGCACAGCCAAAACAACACCTCTCCCGACTTCACTTGTTTCTGTGGGACGATCATGTGATACTTCCGCCCACGGGTCGTCCGCTGGCTGGTTCCGCTACTGACATCTTCGCGAAGCTAACACCCACGAGGACAAGGAGGTTCTCGCCATGTCGAATAATCGCACAGTTGCTCGCGCGCGATTCACGGCACGCCTTTTCGGTCGTGGAGTGTTCGTGGGGCTGCTCGGACTTGCGCTTACGATCACAATCATGTCGTTCCTGACTGCTTGCATCTGCTTTCCCAATTCCAGTATCAGACAAGACGAGATCATGACTACCGCACCCGGCGATCACACGATTGGTTCCCCACCCAGCAACCTCCCAGTTATCCCTCCATCCAGCGACAAGAAGGACAACTGATGCCAGTCAGCGATTACACATACCGGGGCACAACCAGAAGTTTGTGTCCCGATTGTCGCAGGGTTGTCGATGCCAAGATCATCGTTCGCGATGGCCGCGTCTGGTTCCGAAAGCGATGCCCGGAACACGGTGAGTTCGAGGATTTTGTCTGCTCCGATGTCGCCTACTTCGATCGCCATGAGTTCGACCAACCCGCCCGGTTACCGAACAAGTACGGCATCGAACCCGATCGCGGTTGCCCACTCGATTGCGGATTGTGTACCGAACACGAACAACACACCTGCATAGCTTTGATTGAGGTGACCACCGGCTGCAACTTGAAATGTCCACTTTGCTTCGCTAACTCCGGGCCTGGCGGCACTCATATCGAGTTTGAGACATTCACGCGCATGGTCGATCGCCTTGTCGAGATGGAAGGCATTGCGGATGTACTCCAAATCTCTGGCGGCGAGCCAACGCTTCACCCCGATATCGTTCGCATGGTGCGCTACGCCTACGAGCAGCCAATTCAGGCGGTGATGATTAACACCAACGGGATTCGACTCGCGAAGGACCGGAAACTCGTCGAATCGCTTGCGGACATGCGCGACCGGCTGGAAATCTACCTCCAGTTTGATGGCTTCGACCCACAGACTCACATAGCGCTCAGGGGTGAGGAACTACTTGAAACCAAGTTAGCGGCGTTGGAGCGACTCCGCGAGTACGACATCCGCAGTACACTCGTCTGCACGGTGGATGGTGCCACCAACCTGCATGAAGTCGGGGCCGTGTTGCGGTTTGGTCTGGAACGCCCAGCCATCCGTGGAGTGAGCTTTCAACTCGCCACCTATTGTGGCAGGCACATCGCGCCCGAGGATCTCGAACGCCGCGCCACGATGCCCGATCTCGTCAAGGCACTCGTGGCGCAGTCCACCGGGATGTTGCTCGAAGACGATTTCTACCCGCTCCCTTGCGCGCATCCGAATTGCCACCAGATGGCCTACATTTATCGGGGAGGTGGTGAGCCGGTTCCCGTCTCCCGATTGATCGATGTGACGCAACACATGGACTTGATCGCCAATAGCATCGTCTACACACCGGCCCGTGCCCGTCAAATTGTCGCCCGAGCCCTCGATGCGAACGGAGGCTGTGGCTGTGGTCCCGGTGGCTGCAACACGACCGATACCGCTCGGGAATTCACGGATCAAGCACTCGCCGAGCATTTGACTGGCAAGGACGTGTTCCGCGTCACGCTCACCTCGTTCCTCGATGCCCACACATTCGACACTCGGCAGGTGATGAAGTGCTGCCTGGCGCATGTGTTGCCGAGCGGCCACATCATTCCGTTCTGTGCGTACAACACGCTCTATCGCGATGGTCATGTGCCACTTCCACCGCTGAAGGATTGGCAGAAAGCCTCATCCACCCCAAGATCACTCGGCCTGACAGTGCTATCGTGACTCCTCCCTTTGCGTATGCCGGCTTGATGCTGGCTGCCGTGGCAATGTTTCTCCTGGCCCGACGTTGCTTTCCTGAATCGGGTAACGGGCTGGCAGCACTGCCCCGACACGAACGGCTGACCATCAATCTGGCTGCGTTCATCGGTGGTGTTCTGGGTGCGAAACTGCCGTTCGTCTTCGTGCGGGGAGCAGATTGGTTCGGCACAGCCTGGCTGGCCGATGGCAAGACTGTCTCCACGGGTTTGATCGGCGCATATACCGCTGTGGAACTGGTGAAGTGGTTCTGCGGCATCAAGGTCAAGACAGGCGATTCGTTTGCGTTGCCGCTGGCACTCGCGCTGGCCGTGGGCCGCTGGGGGTGTTTCTTTCACGGCTGCTGTTATGGTGTACCAACTCAACTCCCTTGGGGAGTCGATTTTGGCGATGGCGTCCCCCGACATCCCACACAGGTTTACGAAAGCTTGTTCCATTTCACGATGGCGTTCGTTCTCATCCAGGTAATCCGTCGAGGGTGGTTCCGAAACCAGCGGTTGAAACTGTACCTCATCTCTTACGGCATCTACCGCTTTCTCACCGAGTTCATCCGGCCAGAACCAGAGTACTCGCTCGGGTTGACCTACTTTCAGTGGGTGGCGGTGGTACTGGTTATCGGTCTGTCGATGCAGTGGTGTTACGAAGCGCAATCGCCGCCAGCGACTACCGCGTTGGAGCCTTCCGTAGGTGCCGCGAGCCAAGCGGCATAGGGGGAGTGGAGAGGGGAGAGTGGAAACCAAGAACGTCTTTCGCTCTTCACTCTCTATATTCCTTTGTCCCTGCTTGAAGTCTTGGTTTTCGCCATTCCGCCACAAACATCCGTTCCATTCCAAACCCATCTGCCATTTTCCTACACTAAGAGAGATCGGTTGGGGCTGGCCCGACCACGCATCGCGACATCGCCTGGAGTTGCATCATGGCATTTACACTTCCCGCTCTCCCATACGGATTCGAGGCACTCGAACCCCATATCGATGCGAAGACGATGGAGATTCACTCTCAGAAACACCACAAAGCCTATGTCGATAACCTGAACAAAGCCATGGAGTCCGCCCCCGATCTCGCGGGGCTCGATATTGTTGCACTGCTTCGCGAGATCAATAAGGTTCCGGCATCCGTCAAGCAAGCAGTCATTAACAACGGCGGCGGACACCACAACCACTCGCTGTTCTGGGAGATCATGGGGCCAGGCGCGGGCGGTGAGCCAACCGGTCAAGTGGCCGAGGCGATCAAGGCCGCATTCGGCGACTTCGCCAAGTTCAAAGACACTATCAAGAACAACGGTCTCACGCAATTCGGCAGCGGCTGGAGTTGGGTCGTCTTCAATCCGGGCAGTGGGAAACTGGAAGCGGTCAAAAAGCCCAACCAGGACAGCCCGCTAATGGAAGGCCTCACACCGATTCTCGGCGTCGATGTGTGGGAACACGCCTATTACCTGAAATACCAGAACCTCCGCGCTGCTTATATCGATGCGTGGTGGAACGTGGTCAACTGGAAGGCTGTCGAGGCCAAGTTCGTTGCTGCCAAAGCCGGGAAGTAAGGGGTAAGGGATTCGATCACCCCGTCGCTATGCTCACGTTGTGGGCGGGTCCGCCCACGCGTGGGCGGACGGTCAGCAGTTCGGGGACGTTGTGATGAAGGGGGTCAGAAGTGTCTGTCAGCGTTGTCGATGGTGTCATTAATCGAACAAGATTGCGATAATGAATTTTGGCGCCTTCACAAGGCTTTTTTCATCCCAATCGCAGATTCAAATACCAGTCGCCGTCACAAATCGTCATGTGTCAAAGCCCCATGACGCATGCCGTATGATCTAGTATAATCACTTTAATCATAAACAAACTTATGATTTGTGCTGGCACGAAGTGAGTCCGGTCAATCCTTACCAAGTGTGAACGACTTGAGAACCCGGGATGCGCCCCCACCGTAAGACGATTTCACCAGCCCCACTCCGGGCGCGTACCAGTGTGTGGCCTGCGCCAGCCCGCCCCCAGCACCATATTTTGAATCCACCTTCATGGCTTCAAAAGTTCCGGCGGGAAGTTCGAGCTTCTCCACACCTTTGACAAAATCGGTTCCTGTCGCCGCACCGAGGAACTTCCACTCCCAGGTTTCTCCGGGTTTGGGTGGGGTCTTCAGCCAGAGCAGCGGCTCATCCAGTTTCTTGCCCTGGAACTCCAGCTGGATCACGCGATCCGTGGATATGAGCAGTATCCCAAACGGCGTTCGGCCATCCTGATGCACCTTCTCAATGGTAATCATCCTACCTCCATCAACGGCCTCGACCTTCGAGATGATCTGAGTCTCCAGCGAGTTTCCATCGTCATAAACCCATGTCGTGCCAAGAGTCGTGGGGAAGTAATACGTTGGGTTCTTTGGGAACAGATGCCTCGGAATGGGTGCTGCGGATGTGAAGGCGACGAACAGAACCGGAATCGACAGCGCTGCAAGAAGTCGATACATGGCATTCCCTCCAATTCGTGTTGATCCTACCTCAAGCGACAACCGCACACCAGCAGCGCAAAACCGAGATTGGGATTTTTCCAACGAGCCAACCGCTGCACTGGGGGAACTTTTCGGGGCGATGTTCCGTATAATCTCCATATTCCCTGCTATTTTCCTCGAGGCGAATGCTCTAAAAAACGCCCGCGACTACCCCCACAATCAAACTCCCAAAACGGTTATGCGGTTCCGGTTGTTGCTCGTTCGATTTTTGATCCTGTTCGCCCTTGCGGTAAGCGCGGGTCAGCTTGCCGACCATATTTCGGGTGCAGGGGCTTTTTGCGAGTTCGGCGACACCTGCGATCAGGTCACGACCTCGGCCTACGGCAAACCGCTCGGCGTGCCTCTCCCGGCGGTCGGACTGATTGGGTTCGGTTTGCTCTTCGCGCTCACTCTGGTTCCAACTCGGTGGGCGGTACGCCTCATCCGGTTGCTCGGGGTCTTGGCAGGGGCAATCGGCATTGGCTTGCTGGTGATTCAGTTCACGATCCTCCACAAAGTCTGTCCCTTGTGCTTGCTCGTCGATTCGGCGTCGATCGGCGTGGCTGTAGTTGCCGCGATCGGTTTGCCCGAGCCGCTGGCACTGTCTCGATTCCGATTGCTGGGTTGGATCCTGGTGGCTGCGATAACAGTGCTTGTTCCGGTATGCTGGACCGGGGTAATCATGCCCGATCCCGTTCCTGACCAAGTGCAGAAGTATTGGGTAGTAGGTGAAATCACAATCGTGGACGTGACCGACTTTGAGTGTCCGCATTGCCGTCAGGCTGATGCGGTTCTTCGGGACGTCCTGAGTCGTCACAAGGTCCGGTTTGTCCGACTGGTAGCCCCGATGCCGCTTCACGAGAATGGGCCTCCGGCAGCGCGTGCCTATATCGCCGCGAGGCAACTGGGGAAGGGCGAGGAAATGGCCGCTGCGTTATACGCGGCCGATTCTCGAACATCGGCTCGGTGTCGGGAACTCGCTGCAAAGCTCGGCCTGAACCTCAGTGAATACGACCGTGTGTTAGACGATTCTGCAACGGATGCGGAATATCACGCGACAGTAACCTGGGTCCGAAACAGTGGAAGCGGGTTGCCGCTGATCTGGGTTCAGAATCAGTTAATATCAGGAGTGCCGACTGTGGAGAGGTTGGAGGATGCGATCCGAAAGGCCAAGCCCCTGGTTCGGTAGAGTGCTTTAGTCTGGGAGACAGGAAGACATCTCATTGGAGGCGACAAAGCGGCTATTGTTTTCCAGGGGTGAAGCGATAGCGCAACCCCCTGGAAGCCTTGTCACATCACCTGAATCGTGGGCTTGGTTGTGAGCGAAATGCCATCCACTTCGACAGTCAGGGTACCCGCAGTGCCAGCGTTGCCACCCTTGAGGAGAACAGTGTAGACGCCTGGAGTCGTTGTAGCTGTCACCGTTCCAAAGGTGCCCGTACTCGTGCCTCCCGAAAGATCGAAGAGAAAGGCATTACTCGTCAGACGGCCGACAGCATTACCCGCGGCGTCTTTCACGCTGATAGTTACCTTGTCCGTCAGACCCGTTGCGACTGTCGGACTGGCAAGGATGACAGTGGATACCGTGCCACTCACAGCACCTGCCTTCACAGTTACCTTGGGCTCACTTGTGAGTAACACCCCATTGATTTTGACAGTCAATGTGCTGGCAGTGCCAGCCGCTACACCAGTCAAGAGAACAGTGTAGGTTCCGGGTATTGCGGTTTCGGTCACAGTCCCAATCGTGGCGGTACTTTTCCCGCCTGCGAAACTGAAGACAAAGTCACTGTTCGACAAGCCACTGATGGCATTTTTTGCATGGTCTTTCACGACAATGGCAACCAGATCGGTGGCGCCGGATGCAACTGATGTTGTCGCAACAGTCATTGTCGATCTTACGCTACCCACAACACCTGGCGTAACCTGAACCGTGGGATGAGTGGCGATCGCAACACTGTTGATTTTGAGGTTCACGTCGCTGGCTGTCCCTGCGATGACACCTGTGAACGTGGCGGTGTAAGTGCCGGGAGTCATTGTCGCAGTTACGGCGCTGAAAGTGCCGGTACTCACGCCACCCGAAAGACTTAAGACAAAGGCAGTGCTGGCAAGGCCACCAATCGCGTTTCCGCCCGCGTCCTTGACCACGATGGTCAACTTGTCGGTCTTGGCCGATGCGACTGTCGATGTTGCAAGACTTACAGTTGAGGTGACGCTGCTCACGGCACCCACTTTCACTGTCACCTTTGGTTCAGTAGCAATCTGCACGCCGTTGATGTTGAGAGTCAAAGTGCTTGCTGTACCCGCGATTGCTCCCGTGAAAGCAGCGGTGTAAGTGCCCTTGGTGGCCGTCTCAGTCACGGTTCCAAATGACCCGGTGCTTGTCCCGCTCGCAAGATTGAAGGCAAAGGTGCTGCTGGCCAGGCCTGTGACGGCATTCCCGGCAGCATCCTTGACCACAATGGTCACAGTGTCGGATGTGCCAGATGTGTCCGTTGCGGCGGCGAAGATCACGGTCGATTTTGTGCTACTTACGACACCCGGTGTGACTGTCACCTGGGGTTGGGTGGTCAGTTGAACGCCACTGACCTTCAGGGCTAGACTGTTCGCGGTACCTGAGAGGAGACCGGTGAATGTGGTTGTATAAGTGCCGAGGGTTGCCGTCTCAGTTACCGTTCCGAAGGTGCCCGTACTCGTAGCTCCTGCGAGGCTGAAGACAAACGCACTGCTTGCCAGACCTGTGATTGTGTTCCCCGCCGCATCCTTAACGACGATGGTGACCGTATCGGAAGCACCCGAAGCCACAGTTGGATTCGCAAAACTGACTGTGGACTTCCCACCAGCCTTCACCTGGACTGTTGGTTGGATGTTGAGTCGAACGCCGCTGACGGTGGCCGTCAGGGTGCTGGTGTTCCCTGCCAGGACACCAGTAAACGTGGTGGTGTATGTGCCGTGCGTCGCTGTCTCGGTGACGGTTCCAAAAGTGCCGGTACTCGTGCCTCCTCCGAGAGCGAACGCGAATGCGCTGTTGGTCAAGCCTGTGATGGCATTCCCGGCCGCATCCTTGACCACGATGGTCACCGTATCAGCCTGCCCCGATATCGCGGTGGATGATGCAAAACTTACTGAAGAGCTTCCACCACCTACGCCGCCCGGAGTAACTGTCACCTTGGGTTGCCCAGTGAGCGCAACATTATTAATCTTCTGGCTCAGCGTATCGGTGGTGCCAGCGAGGATACCGGTGAACGCGGCTGTGTAAGTGCCAGGAGTGCCCGTTGCCGTCACCGTCCCAAATGTGCCGGTGCTGGTGCCTCCCGAGAGGCCAAAGGCAAAGGCGCTATTTGTCATGCCGGTGATGGCGTTCCCAGCGGCATCCTCGACGAGGATCGTCGCTAAATCAGCCATACCCGATGTGTCTGTCGATGCAGCGAAACTCACTGTGGAGTGGCTGCCGCTCACCGCACCTGGTGTTACCTGGACTGTTGGTTGGCTATCGATTTGAACCCCGGCCACGGCGACGGTCAGTGTGCTGGCGGTGCCTGCTGTGCTACCAGAGAACGTCGCAGTGTAAGTACCTGGCGTTGCTGTCTCGCTGACCGTTCCGAACGTGCCCGTGCTCGCTCCTCCTGAGAGGCTGAGAGTGAAGGCGCTGTTCGGCAAACCACTGATGACTTTACCGGTCGTGTCCACAATGTTGAAGGTGACCGTGTCAGCGGTGCCCGAGGGGTCAGTCGATGAAGCAAAACTCACCGACGAATTGGAACTGCTGACAGTTTGCGTGATATACGAGAAGAGATCGGTGGATGAAGTGACGGAAGTTCCGTAGCCGAAAATTGGTGCATTGACGTTGGCATTAGGGTTGCCGCTCACGTTGTCCTGTTCATTCACCCCCGATTGGACCGTGACGTTGACAGTTCCGGAACCGGCTGGGACGACTGCCGTGATTTCCGTATCGCTGACGAAAGTGACCGAACTGGACTGGGTATTGCCGAATAATACCGACAAATGGCCAGCCGCTCCTGAGAAGTTCTGGCCCGTTATGGTGATGGTGTTTCCGGTGTCGCCGGTCGATGTGCTGAGGCCGGTTACGATAGGCGTGAGGTTCAAGACCTGGAAATCGCTCGCTTTCAGCGATTCCAAACCTAACACATCGTTCATATCCCAGGTGAGATCGATCGCGTTGTTGGCGTTGACGGATGCGGATGAACCGGTGACGAACATCGGGCTCCCATCGTCGGCGAGAATAAGGCCATACTGCTGCATGGCGGTGGCGATGATCTGTGCTTCCGGTCCCATGCCCGCGATCAGCGCATCGATCGCGGGTGTGTTGGCGAGGCGCAGTCGTGCCCCCATCGGCAACTCGTCACTGGATTGCGATGAGACATTGATCTCGTGCGAGGCAGGGTAGATGTACTGGGGGTTGATGTCGCCGCTTGGCAGAGTGAATCGCAGCGCGTGGTCGATGGTACCCTGGCCACCCTGCGAAACGGGAAGTCCTTCGTCGGGGCGGACCAGACCTGCAAGAATCGAGAGTCCGGCAGCATCTGCTGAAGTGTAACCGAGGGAGCGGAAAGTATTCGTGTTCATGTTCCAGACAGATTCCTGTACCGCGTGCCACTGGCCATTGCTACCAGGATCGGTCGGGCGCGCTGCCTCATAAAGTTCGTAGGCGATGTTGTTGTCCTCATCCCAGATGATGAGGTGCGAATCGCCGCGTTGACCAGTGCCGTAGCCGGGGCCGTTGGGGTTCGGGCCGTTCTGGTAATCCCCTTCAATGACCACATTTGCCGGGATCGGAACAGCCTCGACATCGCTCTCGCTGGCATAGTTGCCGATGATGACGTTAACCTTCTTCACCGAGTTACCGTGAACGACGTTGACCGGGATGCCATAGAGCGGATCGTTACCATTTGCGGAACTATCCGTTCCCCAGTCAGGATGAATGCCGATCGATCCGCCGATGTGATTGATGATGGCTGTGGAGTTGGTTGCCACGGGTGCATTGGCGATATTCTGATTCCAGGGATTGTCCGATGGAAAGAGCTGCTGACCCAACAACGAAGGTACATCGCGGCGTTCGAGTTCCTCCAGTTCTCGCCCGACGTGTCGAACTGTGCCATGCGGTTTGCGCACAAGGCATCGGGACATCGTTCGACCACTGATCCGACGAGGAATTCGATTGACCAATTCATCCAGGATGCGGGAGAGCTGAGACATCGACTCGACCTCCATAAAGCAACACAATTTCACCGGGTGGACTCTCTCGAGTGTCGCTCTCAACGCGAAGGCATCACGGTCCACACCGGGTGTTCCTCCAGCGGCCCCGAGAGGAATGGCGACGAAACGCCTGGGAGTAGCTGCACATCAAAAAGCTCATCGGCACCGGAGAGAAATTCAAAACTGCCGACCACGATTCCGCGGTTGAGATCGATAACCCAGACGCCGCATTTCAATCGTTCGGGGTTCCGGGCAATTGGGACACCATCCCAATCTGATGCAGACCGGATCTTGGAGAGCCCGACAAAGGCCAGCGAACCAGCGATCGCTAATCCGCGGGTGTAACCCGGCAACTCACAGACGGTCGTGCGATGCCCATTCGATGGGTTCACTGTCTCCAGCCGCCCAAGCCCTGAATGAAGCACGTAGAGTTTGCCTTGCGACAGCCGCGGTGAGTGCGGCATCGTCAACCCACGCACGATGGTCTCGCCACTTGCGACATCGATCAGGCAGCCCGCAGTTTTCTTGACAACTCGCCAGCCTTGTCTGGTGTCGGTTTCCGCCATTGCACTGACAAATCGAGGTTGGCCATCGGCCGCTGCCAAACCGTTCAAATGGCAGCGATCCTCCGGAGCCAGCGCCGAGAGGAATGGTGGCAGCCATCGCGGGGCGAAATTGTACGAAGGGTGCAGAGTACACAGACACGAGAAGAGAGTGTTGACGATCCACAACTCACTGCCGATCCATGTCATGTCGTGGCAGTGGATGTCGCCGGTAAAGTGGGAGTATCGCGTCAGGAAGCTGGCGTCGTATTGGCCGTGTGGATCGAGCTTCGCGGCGATGTCCGGAGCAGAACGCATGAACCAGATTTGTGTGCGTGTCCCCACGGCGATGCCGTTTTTCTTGATCGCAATTCCCATCGGCCGGTCGAAGGTATGGAACGAGGGGACGATTCGCCCGCCCCGTTGCGAAACGGCTACAAGGTTTCCAGTTCTGTACGTTGAGATGAGAAGTGAGCTTTTCAACTCCGCCAGGAGTGAGGGCAAGTTTTCGGAATAGGTAACGTGGAAATCACGCTGTTCCATTCTCTCGGAAGAGGATGGCGGACTGGACGAGATACATTCCCGTCCTCGCGTGGAAATTGCAGGAGTGTCCACAATGGGAGTCATTAGCGCACGTGAATTCACGTCATTGCCCGTGACTGAGAAGCCTGCGAGTGTCTCAGCCCGTCGAGAGGGGTCGTCGGGACATGCGAATCAAATTGTCCGGAGGGGCGTGTTGAGAATGTAGATCACACATTGGATGGATGAGGCCATCCCTGCGGATTTTGCGGATTGTGGGGGGTTGTTGAGAAAGCGGATTCGTTCGCCACAGAACTTTCAGAGATGAACTTTTCGAGACAGCGAAAACTTCGTTTGAGTGCAATCGTTGAGGCACACGTTGGGCAGTGTTCAAACCCCTCGCTTGGTCGGTTCCCAGATGTATTTATGCAACTGCAACTGAACCCGGACTCGATGCAAGCCCGACTTGAGCAACCATTCCACAAGTTCAACCGGTTCCACAGCTCCGAACACCGCGCTAACGAGACATGTGAATCGTTCGTCCAGTTTGCGTTCGCGGATGACAGACGCTGTCCAGTCCCAGTCGCGCGGAGAAGCAATTACGAACTTGATCTGGTCGGTCGGTTTGAGAATATCCAGGTTCGCCCACAGGTTACTGTGGCACTCGCCGCTATCCGGACATTTGAGGTCGAGGATGATGTGAACCCGTTGGTCCACCGGTCCAATATCGTGCGCTCCGCTCGTTTCCAACAGCACCGTCTTCCCCACATCGGCCAGTTCCGTCATGAGCGGGAACACATCGGGTTGAAGCAATGGCTCTCCGCCAGTGAGTTCGATGAGGGGGCAGCCGAATGAGAGTGTTTTCTCAAGCACCGCCGAGCGACTCATCCGCTCGCCCTGGTTGAAGGCGTGCGGTGTATCGCACCACTTGCATCTCAGGTCGCACACAGAAC
>DASZJS010000946.1:0-6070 GCA_035947935.1 Gemmata sp.
ATCGGTGGTGTCATCGCTCTCGCTGGTGTCAGCGTTATGATGTACTGGCCGAGGGTTGTTGTGCCTCCGACGTGATGGCCTTTGGTTTCATTTCGCTGACTTCTGTTTCAGAATATGCTTGGGGGCAAAGCCATTTCACACGAGTACAACCAACCTCTCGGCAATCGCCGCATTCACGCAACAACGACTCGTGGTTTGCGGCTCTCGGATACCTTCGCTCGCCGCACGATGGTGTAAACCATCCACGGCACATTTCCATGCCCAAAAAGCACGAAGTGAAGGTTCGCTGTGAGTGGGTTCTCGCTCGACCAGCCAAAATGCACTTCAGGAACCGCTCCCGAGCTCGACAATTCCAAGGCCGCTGCCGCGATTGCGTGAGCGATTGAGCAACAGCGGGTGATGTGAACCACGACGCGGCCATCTTCTCTAGCGATTCGGAGACGTGGGCGGTGGTGAAAGTCACTCGGATCAGCGAGTTCCGCCTGTACGAAGACGATCGGCAATGTGCCCGGAATCCGGTGTCGGGTACGAACTTCAATCTCCCTCTCCTTTAGTGTCAGTTGCCCCGGACAGTAAGGCACAAGTACTGGGAAATCCGATGCCTTGAGCCTTTCCCATTCATGCTCCGTAGCCTTGTCAGCGTAGTCGAACCCCGAGAACCGGAACTCTGTGGACCGCCATGCACGGGTTCCCAAAGACATCCCAAACACCAGGAGGATGAACGCCGCGGCGAACGCGGCACCGATGGGCCGGTCGGTTGCAACCCACATCGCACTCAGCGTAAAGACAACCAGAGCAAGCAAGAACAGCGGAGGAATCCGGAACACTTTTCGCCAGCGCAACCGTTTTCGTTTCTGCCATACATCCACCGATGCCGCCAGCGCTGCGAACGCGAAGACAGCCAGTACACCCGTTAGATACGCAGCGCGGTGGGCATCCACGTCGGCCCCGAAGTAGGCTGTTACCACAAATTTCAGACCGGTGAACAACCATACCAACCCCCCGAGTTTTACCGACCAGTTGAAGTCCATGCCGAGACGTTGGAGGTAAGGCGGAATCCAGGAGGATAGAGTCATTGCGAAACTTAATCCGGCTAGCGCCAGGATGGAAACCGTACTGAAATCGTAGATCGTACCGAAGGTCAGTCCGAGTGCGGAACTCATGACTGTCGATTGTTGCCCATTGGAGAGCTGTCCGCCGTGGGCGAGATACGCCAGAGCGCGGTATTTCGCTTGTCCATCGGTGAGTTGTGCCCCTGGTGGGATCAAGACTGTGGTGACAAGTGTGGAACCGAGCAAATATATGGACATGCTCAAAGCGGCCACGATCAGCAGAAGTCGCGTATTCCGGATTTGGCCTCGGGGATGCTCGGGATGGTCATCGTCTCGTCCGCGGACGAGTGGCATCGCCATGAGAGTCAGTTCAAAGCCACTCAACCCGAGTGCCACAGCTGGAAAAAGTGGCAGGCATGCAATGAACAGATCGCCCCAGTTTGCAACAGGATGAGGAGTACCCCCGGGCTTCCAATTTCCGGCCCACACATCCGCCCACCACTGCTGAACGAGATGTGTATTCTCGATCAGATAGACTCCGCCGCAGCCAACCACGAAGAGAGTCAGTCCCAAATAAAACACCACGGTTGCTACAGCGAGACGGATGAATCCAGGTGTATATCCATTAAAGAAGATCAAGCCGGCGATGGTACCGATTACCAGCACGATCAGAGATACAACAGTCTGACGATTCCAGAGTCCATTGGTCAACGCGCGCAGTTCAGGAGACATGCTCTGCCGCAACTGCTCGCCTTCGCGAGTGGAGGCATCGAGGGTCTGCTGCCATTCGGGTGCGGGGCTTCGGGTAATGTGTTCTGCTGCCGCGGCTGCCGAGAACGTCCGAGTGAAGACGAGGTCCACCGCTCCGAAGGCCAGCAAAACGAGCAAAAGCAGCTTTCCAAACCAACCTGGGATACATCGCTCCAGGAGGGCGGTTGACCCTCCTCCATGCGGCGATCGTCCAGCGATGTAAAGGTAAATTGGCAAGGCGAGAAATAGCGTAACGGCCGCGACAAGAATTGTCACCAAAGGTGCCAGTCGGCCAGCAGATCCGAATGCGACAGAAGGTTGGTAGGCAAGTGTGCTCAGATAATCGAGGCCGATCACACAGAGTACCCACGGCCACGCCGCCCGATAGGGTGGCCGGGGGCTACTTGGAGGGTCGGATGAGCTAGATGGAGGTTCTGTAGAGTCGCCAGAGGGGGTTTCGTGGGCGGGCATGAGAGTTCTCCAGATCGGCCGATGAATATCGGTCGATGCCATCCATTTTACGCGAATTACCAGTCCTCACGAGGCAATTCGCACAACTGATGTGCTGGATTCAGTTTCTGTCTCGAAAGGGGGGATAACCAACTAACGAGGGTTACAATTTCAACTCGTTAATTGTGGACATTTGAGGTGTGAATTCGCGCCTGGCGCGACTCAGTCCCCGCGACTGGACTTCTGGTCGGCTGTGACTTACGGTTCATACGACATTTTCTCGGAACTCTTTCCCGGGGAGTTCGTCCACACCGGGATATAAGGTTGTCTTCACGATGAACTGGCTTCGCGAACCCGATACCGAGCCGCTACCAGGATATCGACTTCTGGAACCAATCGGCACCGGTGGATTTGGTGAAGTGTGGAAGTGTGTCGCACCAGGCGGCATACTCAAGGCCATCAAGTTTGTGTATGGGAATCTAAACGCCCTCGACGGGGACGATGCGCGCGCCGTTCAGGAAATGAAAGCTCTGGAACGGGTGAAGCAAGTCCGCCACCCGTTTGTCCTCTCCATTGAGCAGATTCAGGATGTCGGTGGTGAACTGCTCATCGTCATGGAACTGGCCGACAAGAATCTCCACGAATGCCTGGTTGAATACCAACAGGCTGGACGGCCTGGAATTCCACGCGATATCCTCATCGGCTTTCTCGACGACGCTGCTGTTGGACTCGATCACCTCATCGAGAAGCACAACCTTCAGCACCTCGATGTGAAACCGCGCAACCTGTTCACCGTGGCCGAGCGCGTGAAGGTTGCCGACTTTGGGTTGGTCAAAACGCTGGAGCGATCGAGCTCCTCGGGACTCATGGGGGGAGTGACGCCGATTTACGCAGCGCCCGAGACATTCTCGAACAAGATCAGCAAACACTCAGACCAGTACAGCCTTGCGGTTGTCTACGTGGAACTCTTGACCGGCAAGAGACCGTTCGCGGGGAAGAACATCCGGCAACTCGCGCTTCAGCACATGAACGAGCCACCGGATCTGTCGATGCTTCCGGAAGGCGACCGACCGGTACTTGCTCGCGCGCTGGCAAAAGATCCAGACGAGCGATATCCGAGTTGCACCGCGTTCATTAGGGCGCTATTGGGACGCCAGGATGCAACGGGTTCAAGTGGTGGTGGAAGTTCTTCGCTGTCGGAACCGTCATCGTGGACGAAAACAGGTGGAACGGCCCACGATGTGGATCTGACCCCACCAGTTCCTCGGAGTGGAGATGGAGTCGCTCTCCTCGCTCCACCCCGAGTTCGATCGAAGAGCAAGCCTAGCATTGACCCGGTCATCGATGAGGGTCATCTCCTCTCAGCGACTGCACCACAGCGGGAAGTTGGCGTTCTTCGACCGACAGTTCTGATTGGAATCGGCAGCTTTGGTCGGCGGGCTCTTCAAGAGGTTCGCTGCCGACTCACGGATCGCGTTGGGGATGTCGCCCAGGTTCCAACCTTCCGGTTCCTGTATGTGGATTGCGACCCGGATGCCGTGACGAAGGCGGTGTCTGCTCCGCCCGATGTCGCACTTACCTCGGACGAAGTGTTTCCCGTGCCGCTTCAGCCAGTCACCAACTATCGTCGCCGACAACTCGACCAGATCCTCGACTGGCTTCCTCGGGAAAAACTCTACGCGATTCCCAGAAGCCTGCACGCAGGCGGATCGCGGGCACTCGGCCGCCTGGCATTCTGCGACAATTACCTTCGCTTCGTAACCCGCTTACGTCGGGAGTTGCAGATCGCTGCTCACCCCGAGTCGATGGCCCAGTCTTCCGACCAAACGGGACTAATACCGCGCGATCACATCCCACAAGTTTTTGTTTTTGCCAGTGCGGCAGGCGGATCAGGCGGCATGTTGATCGACTTGGGTTACGCTATTCGCCGGGTGTTGGGAAGAATGACCACGAGTGATGCACAGGTCACTGCGTTCGTCTATGCTTCAGCGCCAACCGACCCGAACACGACCGATCGCGAACTCGCCAACTTGTACGCCGGGATTACCGAACTGAACCACTACGCCGACGCCGATGTGACGTTTACCGCTCACTACGGTGGACCCGAGGGGCCTAAGGTGGAAAGTCGGGGGTTGCCGTTCTCTGCGACCTATCTCCTTCCCATGCCCGAGAGGTCATCCGCAGCTTTTCGCGATTGCATCTCCCATCTCGCCGGGTACGTTGCACACGACCTGACCACCCCACTCGGGCATGCACTGGAGCAGATTCGCAATCGTCCGGTAGGGTTTGGGAGGAGTCCCTTCCGGACGTTTGGGACTTATGGCGTCTGGTTCCCGCGAGGACTGCTGTTGCGGGCGGCAGCACAGAAGATCGGGCTGCGGCTGTTGAAGATCTGGCGAAACGACAGCCCGCCGGTCGATTGCACCGAAGTCGATCAGCTCGTTCTGAGCATCACGAGCGATGACCGGCTGAAGCCGGAGGAGATTCAGCATCAGATCGAAGCAGAGGCGGTGCGTACGGCAGATGGTGGACCAGCCGACCAGATCGAGCGATGGCTGAATGGGCTTGAAGGTCAGGTGAACCCACCCACCCGCCGCCCCGAGGCAGGAACGTGGGCTCGCAGTGTGTGGGAGCAGGCACGCGATCTGATCGGCAGCCGACCGACGGGCGATCAGGATAGCACTGTCCGCCGGAGTCGATTGAGTAAGCTCCTGGAAGATGCGATCAAACGAGCGGCCGATGCCTGGGCCAATGAGTTTGCAGAGGTGGTGCGTCCACTCGAAGTACACCCCGGACACCGGCTCGGGGCAATCGAGGCGGCATTGCGAAAGCTCGCTACGTGGTGTTCGGACGCCGCGACATACACCGACAAAAAAGTGGAACAACTCGGGGTGAAATCCCGGCAATCTCGAACCGATGTCCAGGCAGCGCTCGATGCCTGTCTGGCTGGGAGTGGTTCGTTCAGCTTTTTCGGTGGCCGATCCGGTCGGAGCATGCGGCACTTCCTCGATCAAGTGCGGGCGTTCGCTCGCATTCGACTTCAGGAAGACATGGCCGATGGAACGTCCCGGTTTTATCGCACGCTCCGTCAGCGCGTGGAAGAGCGACTCCGGGAGCTTTCGTATTGTCGAACCAAGCTGGATCAATTGATCCACGGTCTCGAATCGCCACTATTGAATTTGCCAGCAACGTCCGATACGCCGGTTTCGATCTCGGAGGAAGCACTCCAACAGACGATTCACCCGACAAATACTCTCCAGGTGGTTCTGCCGAGCGGTGAGACGCACATCGAGCGCTCAGCCAAGCGAATCGTTCAGTCGGTCAAGCCACAGGATATCCAGCGTCTGGAGATCGCACTTCAGAAATTGGTACTGGAGCCACGCGGCGGCCTTGTCGCTGTGTGCCAAATGAACGCGGACATGCAGAGAACGCTCGTTGCCCCGATGGTGGAGCAGACGACTGCGTTCCTTGGCGACTTGCTTCCCGTCACCGATGTTACAGACGTTGAAATCGCAAATGCTAAGGTGAAAAAGGTCGAACTCTCTGCACGAATTGAGGACTACCACCGAAGATCGACCCCGCCTGTTGGACAGCCCGAGACCGATGAACAGACGTTTCTACTATTTCCGGATAGCGAAGCTGGGAAAGACTATGCGAGGCTCGTGAAAAAAGTGGTTCCGAATGCCCTGACTGTGGCAGTAAATGGATCTGCGACCGACTTGATGTTCTGTCGAGAGCATGGAAACCTGCGACCGGATGAACTTATGACGTTGTTGGCGAATTGTCAGCTCGCCTATTATCAGGCGCTTGCTACTCCT
>DASZJS010000947.1:0-3272 GCA_035947935.1 Gemmata sp.
TACCCACACCTGGCGTTCCATTCCCGTGGGCTCAGATTCTCGATGGTGGCTTCCACTTCATTTATGATGACCCGGTTCGAAACAAAGCCGGACTCGTCGCGAAGAATGGGCCAGACTGGCCACAGTTGTTTCATTCTTACGGCAGCACAACGGCCGATGGATTGCGGGCGATCGATATTTGCGGAACGCAGGACGACCAACCTCGGAAGGAAGCAGCGCAAGCCTGGCTGGCTCGAAACTTCCGAGCCGACACCCACCCGGGAAACTACGTCAAGGCTCACGAACCCAATCGTGAAGCGGTTTACTATTACTATGCGGCCAGTGTGTCGAAGGTGATGCGCCACCACAACATCAAGCTGGCCAACGGAACCGACTGGGCCACGGCACTGGCTGCTGAACTAGCCAACCGTCAGCGCAGGGATGGGAGTTGGGTGAACCGGGTCGAGTTGGTCCGTGAGAACGAACCGCTGGTCGCGACAAGTAACGCGGTGAGCACGCTTGCGAGGTGTAAGCAGTAGGGCAGAGCTACTCCCTTTTGCCTCCCTTGACCCCAACCGCACGCGCTACAGCAGTTCCGATTTCCCTCCGGAGTTGGGTCACATTACCCTTGTCGTCCGGGTGAACGCGGTTGGTGAGGACAATCACCGCCGTTTTCGTCCCCGGATCGACCCAGATAGATGTTCCCGTAAACCCCGTGTGTCCATACCCCTCGCCTTTAGTGAAGAGTTCGCCCCGCTGCGCGGAGTACGACGTGTTCACATCCCACCCATAAGACCTGGCCAGTTTCGAGGGTACACCATCCTTGCCCACAGGTCCTGGGATTGGATGCGGTTCGGTGAACAGCTTAACCGTCTTCTCGGCCAGTATCCGAGTACCATCCAGTTCGCCACCGCGGAGCAACATCCGGCAAAAGCGGGCGATGTCATCGGCTGAAGCAAACAACCCGGCATGCCCAGCCACCCCGCCCAGCTTGAACGAACGCGGATCGTGAACCTCACCGAGAATGATTTTGCTGTCCCGCAACCCCGTCGGGGCAATACGCTTCTTCAACGCTTCACCCGGCAGGAACGTGGTGTCGGTCATCTTGAGTGGATCGAAGACGTGCTTTTTCGCGAACGCATCCACTGGCATTCCGCTGACCAACTCGACCACTTCACCCAGCACAATGAACCCCACATCAGAATACTTGAATCGCGTGCCGGGCGGGGCTTCGAGCTTCAGTCCGGGGATTCGTTCGCGTGCTTTCGCCTTGCCATCGGCATAGTCCGAGATTGCGTTATCGGCAGTGAGTCCAGAGGTGTGGAGCAACAGATGGGCAATGGGGACCTTGTCTTTTCCGTTTGCCGCGAATGCGGGCCAGTGTTTGCTCACGAGATCGTCGGGCGAGAGCTTCCCTTGCTCGATGAGGAGCATCATTGAGGTTGCAGTGGCAATCGGCTTGGTCAGCGAGGCGAGATCGAAGACGGTATCAAGGGTCATCGGTATCGGCTCAGGTTTAATCGCCCGAAGCCCATAAGCTTTGCGGAACACCACTTCATCGGCATGAACGACAACCACGACAGCCCCTGGGCAATCACCGCGTTTGAGGGCCGCCGCGACAAGATCATCAATTGCAACGAGCTTTGATCGATCAAACTCGTCCACTTTGACGGCGTTTGATCGCGGAAAACAGGATTCACTGCCGAGAACGCAGAGAACGCAGAGGAAGAATAGAACGCGATGATTCATCGTCTGGTTTGGTGTTTTGTTTTGGGTGAAACGTGGTGACACGGCGGTCTCAATCCGCCGAGTTTTGATGACGCAGTCTAGTAAATCGTATTCTCTGCACCAAACACCAATTGTCACGTAATCGAATCCAATAACCCCTGCATCTCGCCCTGAGCATGGCCATCTCCGCCGCGCCGGGCAGCATCAATCCCCTTTCGTAACAGATCAGATGCCTCGGCGATGCGGTCGAGCCGGATCAGTGCCTGACCCACCTGAAGGAAGGCCGGGATATAGGGTGTAACAGCCGTTCGTGAGATCAGATCACGGAGAACCTCGACGCACGCCGCATCATCTCCGGCACTGGCATGCTCCATCGCCAGACCATACCGCAAAAACACATCGTCCGGGTCATCTGCAAGCATTGCCTCGATCTGAGTCATCCGCGGGGTTCGAGCCATCGGGGCACCTTATCGTTCGGGTCGCGAAGTCTGTCGGGAGTATTAATCCAACTGTGTCGGTTGTAGCGATTACGGGAACAGACCCGTTACTCGCAAATCTTAGAATCGGTGAAGCCGTCGGGATTTCATTCACCCTATGTCTTGCGAGATGGTGGGACAATCACCTGCACAATCTGCACTTCCGGCAGTTTCTTCCGAGCCGGTTAACCGTTCTACACGGTTCACTACTCACGCCCGGTGCAAATGCGCTGTCGGAACGGTTTTCGGGCTCATCTCATCCCGCCCATCGTGTAGCGGTTCCCGTCCGTAATCCGAACTCAGTTATGCCGTTCAGGTATGGAATCCGCCGCTGGCACGGGGGCCACATGCGTTCGCAAGCCATTATCTGTTTCATCTTGGCCGCTCGCCGGAGGCTGCTTGTGCCAGCCGGGTTGGCGGTTCTCGTTGGGCTCATCACCCTCACTCCCACCCTCCAGTCCCCAGCCGCCCGGGGCCTCGCTGCCGATCGCGAGATTACCCCAGGCAAGCGTAAGGATCAGGTGGTCGATGTTTACGAGCGGGTCAAGGGATCGGTTGTGAACATCCACAGCGAACGCACTGTAGCTGCCCCCGCCGATGACCCATTCCGCCAACCGGTCCAGCCTCAGCGTGTGAACGGGATGGGCACCGGAATCGTTCTCGATCCCCGCGGATATATTCTCACCAATTTCCACGTCGTCGATGATGTCCATTCCCTTCGGATTCGACTCCACGATGGAACCCCTTACCCCGCGCGGGTTCTTGCCGTGGACAAGGAAGCCGACCTCGCTCTCATCAAGATCGATCCACTCCGACCTCTACCCGTGATCTCGTTCGGCACCTCCTCGGACCTGATGGTTGGAGAATCGGTCATCGCTATTGGGAATGCCTACGGCTACGAACACTCGGTTACAGATGGTCGGGTGTCGTTCAAGGGTCGGGATGTCTCACTGAACAAGGACACGGGATACAAAGGTCTCATCCAGACGAGCGCTCCGATCAACCCCGGAAACTCGGGCGGCCCACTCATGAATGTGATGGGCGAAGTAGTGGGCGTCAATGTGGCAATTCGAGCCGGGGCACAGAACA
>DASZJS010000948.1:0-17942 GCA_035947935.1 Gemmata sp.
AACTGGACAAGGACAGCTTGAAGGTTTGTTACGACCTCAGCGGCAAAGCGCGACCTACGGAGTTCAAGACGAAGCCGGACACATCGCTATTCCTCGTTACCTATACTCGGGAAAAGCCCTGATGGCGGGATTCAAAGATCACTGGCACCTCTCCGGCTGCTGAGCGTGTTGTTAGGCGGTGTGTGCAGATTTGCGTTTGGGAGGAATCATGTCCGGCGATCCCTTTGCTGGTCTGACCGAGACATTCCAAGACCGCAAACAGCGCGACAGCTTGATCCGTAAACAGAAGTGGATGGCGTTCTGGGCCTCTCTCGGTGCGACCGTTCTGGTCGCCACCGCCACGGGTGTCGGGGGTGCGTGTGGCGGGTGGGTCGTCGAACGAGATCCTGGCAACTTATTCGATCGCGTTCTGGGTGGATTGGTCTGCGGTCTCGCTGGCGGCGTGTTCCTTTTCATCTCCGCTCTGTGGTGGGTCATGCGAAAGTCGGTCGTTAACGATGTTCTCGGAGTTGAGAAGGAAATCGACATCGGGGCAACTCTGTTTTGGGCGGCCGTCGCGGGGGCGATTCAGTTCGGCAGTGTTGGTGCATCTCTTGGTCTCACGGGGAAAGGGGCGTTTCGGCTTGACGTGCTGGCGTATGCGGTCGCTGCTGCATTGCTCGCATTGATTCCGGCTGCCATGCTGAGAAATGTTACACGTCGGAGGAGTCGCACTGGTTCCGGCTCTGCGGCATATCGGAAACGCGATTGACATCTCCCAGATCGCGGCCGAACTGCCCTTATATCTCGCAGAGCAATCCGGCGTCGGTGCAATTATCCAATAGAGATGCGGCTGACAGGCTTTTTCTTGTCCCTACTCGCCTCTGATTCGTCTTTCCCGCTCGCTCCTCTGTTTGAAGATATGTGCGGCGAGGAATCGCCACCCATTGCCACCAGGGGCTTGCATACCTAGTTCCATTCGTGGACACTGTGTTCTCACCGTACCCGGTTACCCAGATCCCCCCCTGCTTCCGAGGAGTTCCGATGTTCGCGGCTCGCACTGCCCGCCTGTTCGGGTTGGCCATTGCGCTGTGTTTCCTGTCCAGCGGATTCGCTGGCATGAGTACGGCCCAGGAGAAGAAAGAGGAGAAGAAGGACGACAAGAAGAAGGTCAAATCCAAACTCAAAATCACTGTTCCCCAAGACGATGCCGAACTGACAATTGAGAAAACACTGACCAAGCTGACCGGAACCACCCGGGATTTCGACACCCCCGAGTTGGAAGCTGGCAAGGATTACTCGTATACGTTCACGGTTGTCTGGCGGCCAAACAACTACACGGTGATGACCCGGACCAAGAACCTTGACTTCAAGGCCGGGGAGGATCTCAATGTGGATCTGACCAAGGCCGATCCGAAAAACGATAAGGCGGTGATCCGCTGGGTTCCAACTCCCGATGACATCGTGGAAGAGATGATGAAGTTGGGCAAGGTCAAGGAAGGCGACATCGTATACGAGCCAGGCCCAGGCGATGGTCGGGTGCTGATCGCCGCGATCAAGAAGGGTGCGAAGAAGGCGGTTGGCATCGAAATCGACCCCAAGAAGGCAACCGAAGCTGTCGAGAACACCAAAAAGGCCAAGGTCGATGACAAGGTGAAGATCATCGAGGGCGATGCGCTCAAGGATCGGGATTACAGCGAGGCAACGGTGATCATGCTGTACATGGGCAATGAGTTCAATGAGTTGCTTCGCCCGATCCTCGAAAAGCAACTGAAGCCCGGCACGCGGATCGTCTCACACCGCTTCCTCATGGGCGACTGGGCACCGGAAAAGACCATCAAAGTTACCGGTGCCGATGGAGATGAGTACACGCTTCACCTCTGGACGGTCAAGGAAAAGGAAAAGAAGTGAGGTGAGGAAGCCTCCGAAATATATTTCGCGAGGTTTGTTCTGACACAAGTCCGAAGCGCCAGTTTTGAAGTTGCGCTTTTTGTTCAGGCCCAAAAGGTTCACAGTTGAAACCGAGGTGCGTAAGCACCATCCCCACAAGCCCGAAGCGCCAGTTTTGAAGTTGCGCTTTTGGTTCAAGCCCAAAGATCAGCAGTTGAAACCGAGGTGCGGAAGCACCGTCTTTACAAGCCCGAAGCGCCAGCGAGGGAAACGCTGTCCCTCGCTGGCGCTTCGGGGCTTGTATCGGGTTTTTCGCATAACAAACATAAAAAGTGCAACTTCAAAGCGCGCCAGCGAACGGAGTGGTACTTCTTCGACGCAAGGCGCGTGCAACAGCAAGGACACCAATACCTACAAGCGCTGCAAGTCCCGTACCGGGTTCGGGAGTCGTCTGGCCGGATGGCGGCGGTGTGGTCACAACCACAGGCAAACCAACTGGAATCCGTGGAGGAACTCCCGTGACCCCCCCGGGTGGACCAACAATGGTTCGTTCCGGTGGTATACCGCTTCCAGGCCACCCATACCAGTAAAACGCCTGAGCCGGTGCAGACGATATCAAGATCGCCGCGAAGGCAACTGCCCAGCTCAACCAGATCGCGCAGAGTTTCCGCATTCCGTAATCACTCTCGGCTGGCGATTTTTCACAATTCACACAGCGGAGTCATTCCAAACCACCGCACTGTTGTCAACCTCGCTCTCCGTTCCCGTAATTTGGGCAATCTGCGTTAATTATGCCGACAATTTGTACTGTGATGATTCGAGAAAGTTTGTGGGTTGCAGGGCGGACGAACCGAAATCAGATGTGAAGGTGTCTGGCCGCGGGAAGTGAGGCCGCAAGTATGAAGCATTTCCGGGTCAAACTGGTCGGGTTCGGACTGGCAGTGCTGGCCGGGTCAGCAATTGCCGCCGATGATGGTCAACAGCCAGCGAGTCCCGCATCGGAAGCCAAGCCCAATCCCGTGGTACAGGCTGGTGGGGAGCCCGGTCTGCTCCCATCGCCGATTCGCTTCAATCCCGCTGCTGGGTCTCTCAACAACATGGACCCCATCTGGTTCCCCGCGGCCAAACCAATCGCGGCACCGGTCGCTGGTTCTCTTGTGGTGGGTGCCTCTGGATTTGAAGCCACGCCAGGGAAAGTCATCGCCGCAAGTTCCGTTCCGCCTGCTTCGTCTGGCGTGGATCCATTGGGAGTGGGCGGCAACTCAACGGCACCTGGAAGCGGAGAGAGCAACTCTCTCTCGACGCAAGCCGGGCAGATCAAGGCGATCTCGAATCAGGTTTCCAGTGTTTGTTCATTGCAGCCACTCTCGATTCGGATTCTGTTGCCTTGGCTGCAATCGGTCGCGAATTTGGATGCGTGGCCAGCGGCTGGGCCGCGGGTTGGAATGGTCCCGCCCGATCCAGTACCCAATGCCTATGATCTGCCCCCCATCAGCGAGCCGCCAACAAATCCACAGCGAATGATCGAACCTGCTCCGCCAGTTTCGACCCCACCGGAGGGGCTGCGGGCACCGCTCGGTAATATACCGCCTCCCAATCAGCTTCCCCTACCAGCCCCGTTGCAATCGCCAACAGGCCTACAGATAACGCCGACGCTACAAACAACGCCGCAGACCGCACCACCGATCGTATTGCCACAACCACGACCAGTCGATGAAGGTTCGCGGCCGCCAACCGGGTCCACCAGTCCATCAACCAGTTTGCCGGGACAACCGCAGGCGGCATGTGAATTGCCGACTGCTCCACCCGGACTGATGATCCCGGCGGGAGCGGAGGTTCCTGGAAAGAAGGGGGTATTCGGATCGGACCCGATCCGAATATCGCGCGATTATCCCTCGATCTCGGATCTGTGCGGTACTCCGATCCGCGACCGTTTGGAAGCCGGCCTCGTGGCAGACCGAGCGAGCGTCGATCGCGGCTTCGTTGAGGCCGAGTACCTGCTCTGGTGGATGCGTGGGCTCAACGTACCCACACTGGCAACCACCAGCACAAACCCTGCCGGTAACGGCTTCCTGGGCCAGCCAGGGACCGTTCCGATTCTTGGTCCGGGAACATTCCTTGGGGACGCCCGCGAGGGGATGCGGGTTCGAGCCGGGTTCTGGCTCGATGACTGCAACACCTGGGCAGTTGATGGGAGCGTCTTCTTCCTCGCCCAGCGGGATGCCGATGCAGCCTTGGGTTTCAATCAATACTCGGTGATCACGCGCCCGATCTTCAGTCCGAACCCGATACCCGGAACCGGTACCATCATTGGCGAGACAGGTGAAGCAGTCTCGGTGCCGGGCATCCTCAACGGAGTACTCACGGTACACGCCCAGAGCGTTCTCTGGGGCGCGGATGCCAACCTGCGCCGGTGTCTGCTCAACGATTGCGATTCGCGGGCATCGGTGTTTGTGGGTTATCGCAATCTGGACTTGGTCGAATCGCTCACGATCAACGAAAACATCGATGTGGTTGGCTCGGGAGGCAACCGGATTACGGTCACGGACCCGATCGGCACTCGGGTTAGTGTTCAGGATCGGTTCGCCACGCAAAACTACTTCAACGGTGGACAAATCGGTGGAACGTACGAGCGGCGATGGGGAGGATTCGACTTCGATGTCCGCGCATCCGTTGCCTTGGGTTCGACGGAACAGGAGTTGGATATCGATGGGTTCCAGACCAAAACGCTGCCAGGACAGGCAACACAAACCTTCCGGGGTGGATTGCTCGCGGTTGGGCCGAACCTGGGGGACTTCACACGCAACAGGTTTAGCGTCGTTCCCGAGATTACCTTGAACGCTGGCTACTGGCTGTTACCGAACCTGAAGGTCCATGTCGGGTACAACTTCCTCTACTGGACGAACGTGCTCCGGCCCGGAAACCAAATCGATTCCACGGTCAATCTGGCCTACGTACCCAATGGACCCGCTGTGGGAGCTTCGAGTCAAGTGCGGCCACAGGCGTTGTTCCAGCAGAGCGACATGCTGGTCCACGGCGTCCAGTTTGGCATCGAATGGCGGTGGTAACACCCCAGGTCAATTGCCCTCACCCCTCACCCCCAACCCCGCGGGAGAGGGGAGTAGGATTTATACATCATAAGTTTGTTTATGATTGAAGTGATTATTCATGGTCTATTAGGGCATTGCCACGGGCTGTGACAGGTGACGATTTGTGACTGCGACTGATGCTTGAATCTGTGATTGGGATGGAAAACGCCTTGCTGTGGTGCCAAAACGTATCGTCGCAATCTTGTCTGAATATTGACAGCCTGGACAAGGTTGACAGACTCTCCCGGCACCTTCAATTCAATGCGACCGAACTGCCGACAGTCTGCCCACGCGTGGTCAGAACGTCCGTCCATACGTGGACAGACGAATAAACCCAATACCAACCCCATGTTTCATTGCAAACCACGCCGAGTATAACTCAGAGCCGCGGTTGACAGCCTTGCCGAACCAGGGTTACACTCCCGCCCCTCAACAAACCCCGAGGGAACGTGGGCGAAGGTTACGTTGAGACATGGCAGGCCCTGATCCGCGGCGATCGCCGCGGGTTGTTCGCGGGGCTCGCACGGTTCGGATTGCGGTTGGCAAGCTGGCCTTATGGAATCGGAGTTCGGACGCGAAACAAACTTTATAGCACTGGGTGGAAGCGAGTTTCGCAGGCCGCTGTGCCCGTGGTAAGCATTGGCAACTTGACCCTCGGCGGCACCGGCAAGACGCCCTGTGTCGAATACGTCGGGCGGTTTTATAGCGATCGCGATGTTCGGGTAACGATCCTGAGCCGCGGATACGGGAGTGAAGCCGGACGGAACGATGAGGCAATGGTTCTCGAAGAGAACCTGCCAGATGTACCGCACCTGCAAGGGCGCGATCGAATCACATTGGCAAACATGGCGGTGGAGGAACTGGAGGCGGAGCTATTGATTCTCGATGATGGATTCCAGCATCGTCGGCTTTTCCGCAACCTGGATGTGGTGCTGATCGATGCCACCCAGCCACCGGCTTGCGACCACTTGTTCCCGCGGGGTACGCTTCGCGAACCGACAAGCGGATTGCAGCGAGCGAATGCGATTGTTCTGACGCGGTGCGATCAGGTGACACGGGACGAGGTGGATTCCATCCGGAACTGGCTCACGCGACGATACCCCGGCAAGCCCGTGGCAACCACCGAACACCGCCCAGTTGATTTGATTAGCGTTGAGACTTCGGAGTCACTCGAAGTATTGAAGGGTCGGCCCGTGGCGGGGTTCTGCGGGATTGGTAATCCCACAGCGTTTCGCCGAACGCTGGAATCGCTTGGGGCAGAAGTGATCGACTTTCGGGCGTTTCCCGATCACCACGCCTACACGCGAGCCGATGTGGACGACCTGATCCGCTGGGCCAGTGGACTACCGGCAGATGGAATGGTTGCCACGACACAAAAGGACTGGGTGAAACTTCGAGTGCCCAACCTTGGTGGAAAACCTCTCCGGGCTGTGCGGATTGGACTGACGTTCCGCGAGGGGCAACGCGAGTTCGATGAGACGCTGCTTCAGAAAGGGATGAAGGATAAAGGAAAACCTTGAACTGTTTGGTCTTTTTTCATCCTTCATCCCTTTCTGAAGCCTTTCCCGAGAGACTGCACGGATGCGACCATTCGACCTCAACGGACTCCGCACCTACGATCTTCAATCGCGACCGAGCAAGGTGTTTGCTGGCGATCTCGGCCAAGTGGTTGAGCCATCGACTCCCATCGCCGACTGGCTCGATACCCTCCCAAAACAGCTCGCTGCGAATGAACTGCGCAAGGTCCGCGCTCACCTGTTGCGAGCCAATGGCGATGGCAAAATGATCGCCGTTGCGATTGGTGGGCACGTCATCAAGACCGGCTGCGCACCTTACCTAATTGATCTGATCGAGCGGGGTGTGATTGGCTCGGTGTCGATGAATGGATCGGCTGCCATTCACGATTTCGAGATCGGGTTCGCAGGCAAGACGAGCGAGGATGTCGGGCTTCAACTCCACGCTGGGAACTTTGGCATGGCTCGCGAGACGGCCGATGCCTTTGCCGTGGCTGCCCAGGAAGGGGCACAGCACGAACGCGGCCTGGGATACGCACTCGGCCGATACATGAGCGATCTTGACTGCGATCACCCGGAGGCCAGCCTGGTACTGGCAGCATATCGGGCCGGTATTCCCTGTACCGTTCACGTTGCGATTGGCACCGACATCGTTCACATGCACCCGCACGTTTCCGGGGCTGCCCTCGGGGAAGCCTCGATGCTCGACTTCCGAATTCTTTGCACGGTGGTATCGAAGCTCGGTGGTGGCGTGTGGATGAATTTGGGGTCGGCCGTTGTGATGCCGGAAGTATTTCTCAAGGCCGTCTCCGTCGCCCGCAACTTCGGATGCAATCTCGATGGCCTGGTGACCGTGAACTTCGACAAGGAATCGAAATACCGAACCGGGATGAACGTACTTCGGCGTCCGGGTTCCGAAGGCATTGAAGTGATTGGGCATCACGAGTTGCTGATCCCGCTCTTGCACGCGGTCGTTGTGGCGGGGCTATCGGCGGGCAACCCCCGGCTGACCGGTAAGCCCGACACGACCTTGCCGGGCGAAGCGGCGTGAGTGGTTGAGGATTCACCCCCTCCCTAACGGTCGGGGTTCGCCTGGACAACAAAATGCTTGGTCTCTGGGCGAACCCCGACCGTTAGGGAGGGGGTGGGCCTGCTTGCGGAGCGAGAAATGTCCGATCTCATCGAACTCGTGCAGCAACTCGGCCACCCGCGCGTGCTGGTGGTTGGTGATGTGATGCTCGATCGATACGTCTGGGGAAATGCCGAGCGGATCAGCCAGGAAGCACCCGTGATCCTGCTACGTGCCGACACTCGGGAAGAACGTCTGGGTGGGGCAAGCAGTGTTGCCACCATGCTCCAGGCACTCGGAGCAAAGACGAGCCTCGTAGGGATTGTGGGACGGGATGCGGATGGTCTGCGAACGCGGCAGATGCTCATGGATCTCGGTATCGATGCCGAGGGCGTTGTTGCGGATAGTGAACGTCCAACCACAGTCAAGGAGCGATACATTGGTCGGGCTCAGGCTCGCCACCCTCAGCAGATGATCCGCGTGGATTACGAGAGCCGCGATCCGGTTCCGCAATCGGTCGAACGCGCACTCGCGGCCGCACTCGCGGACAAACTCCGCCATGCCGATATCGTCCTCATCAGCGATTACGACAAGGGCGTCTGCACGCCGGGATTACTCAGCAAGGCCATTGCTGGCGCGAAGGTACGCGGGATCAAGGCAATCGCGGACCCGACTCGCGGCGGCGATTACGCCAAATATCGCGGTTGTTCGAGCATGACCCCGAATCGCCTGGAGGCTGGACTGGCTACTGGTCGGACAATCACCACCACAGAGCAGGCTTTGGAGGTGGCGGCAGAACTCCGGGACCGCTTCGATCTGGAGGCCGGGATCGTCACACTCGACAAGGATGGGATGGCTTTCGCACACCAGGATGGGCGTTCGATAACCTTCCCCACCCGCCCGCGACAGGTGTACGACATCACCGGGGCCGGGGACATGGTGATGGCTACCCTTGGACTTGCACTCGCGGCCGGAGCCGACTACGACGCGGCGATCCGGCTGGCCAACGTCGCGGGCGGGTTGGAAGTGGAGAAGATCGGGGTCGCCACCGTGTCCCGCGAGGAGATTCTTGCGGACCTGCTTCACGCTCCGTTTCGAGTCAACGAACGGACTCCCGGAGCGGCCAAGGTTCTCGGTCTTCCCCCTCTGCTCACTGAACTCGATCGCCGCCGAAAAGCGGGGCAGAAGGTGGCGTTCACCAACGGATGCTTTGATGTGCTCCACGCTGGGCACGTCCAGTATCTTGCCGAGGCTCGGCGGCAGGCCGAATGCCTTGTGGTCGGGTTGAATAGCGATGCCAGCGTTCGCAGGCTCAAAGGTCCAACGCGACCCCTGAACGCAGTCGAGGCCCGTGCTCTGGTGTTGGCAGGGTTACAGGATGTGGACTATGTGACAATCTTCCCGGACCCGACGCCACTGGCACTAATCGAAGCAGTCAGACCCGAGGTGTTGGTGAAGGGGTCCGACTATCGGAAATCCGAGGTGGTCGGGGCCGAATTCGTTGAGAGCTATGGCGGGCGGGTCTACCTTGCGGAACTCCGCGATGGGTTCTCGACAACGGGGCTCATCGAACGGATGAAGGTGGCGTGATGTATGGTGGGTCGAGGCGATTCACGGATGAACCGGATTGCGCTGTTTTTGCCGAACTGGATTGGCGACGTGGTCATGGCCACGCCGGCGGTGCAGGCTATTCGAGACGCATTTCCAGACGCCGATCTGGTTGCGGTGTGCAAGCCGTACGTTGCGGATGTGTTGGGTGGAAATTCGTGGTTCCGCGAAGTGATTCTGGCCGACAAGCGAGGACCGCGATCCCGAAGGTTGTTAGCGGTGGCTGCCAAACTGCGCGAGAACCGCCCGGATGCCGCCATCCTCTTTCCGAACTCATTCCGCTCCGCCTTGCTTGCCCGTCTCGCGGGGTGTCCCAGGATTGTCGGCTTCGTTCGTTATGGCCGTGGGCTTTTGCTCACTAACCGGCTCTATGCGAAGACCGATATGCGCGGTCGCTTTGTCCCCTCCCCCGCCATCGACGATTACAACCGGCTTGCCCGGGAACTGGGAACTGCCAACCCCGGCTACCGGATGCAACTGTTTACCACAGCAACCGACGAGTTCGCAGCCGATGCTGTGTGGGAAAAGTTTGGGCTTGCGAAGTATCCGCGAGTGGTGACCCTGAATCCCGGTGCGGCATTCGGAGCAGCGAAGCACTGGTCGATTGAATCGTTCGCACAACTGGCAAGAAGGCTGACTCAACGAGCAGGTTGCGGGGTCTTGGTGCTGTGCGGCCCAACCGAACGGGAAATGGCCCGGCAAATCGCCGAAAGCAGCCGCAGTCCGCACACTTTTGCTCTCAATGACACCCCGTTGTCGCTTGGGCTGACAAAGTCGTGCGTTCGCCGCTCGGATTTGCTCATCACAACCGATAGCGGCCCGCGACATTTTGCCGCGGCGTTCAATCGCCCGGTCGTCACCCTCTTTGGTCCCACACACATCGCCTGGACAGAAACGTATTATCCCAAAGCGATCCATCTCCAGAAGCAAGTTCCGTGTGGGCCATGCCAGCAGCGTGTTTGCCCGACCGACCATCGTTGCATGCGTGAGCTGACCCCGACTGAGGTCTACGCAGCGGCCGGGCGTTTACTCGCCCGCTTCCCTTTCGCTGATGGAAGGGAGGCTCATCGTGCGGCATAGGGAAGAATCGTCAGCGATCCGGACAAACCAGACAGTTTACCGGCCCCAGAACGCCACTTCCGGCGGTTGGCTGGAGGTACATCCGTCCTTTGCCGCAGGCTTCGCAGCCCTTGGACTCGATTCCCCAAGCGGATTCCTCGATCTGCCCGGCGAGGTGGTGAGCGGTCATCCCGATCGGCATGTCGTGCGGGTGCATCTGCCGGGATTTCCGGCAGCATTTTATCTGAAGCGGCAGCACATGGTGATGCGACGGGAGAAGTGGCGAAACTGGAGAGTGGGTTTCGGGTGGGTAAGCCGATGCGAACGGGAAGCCGCGATCCTCAAGCAACTGACTGCGGCCGGGTTGCCGTGTCCGCGGTGGGCAGCGGTTGGAGTGGATCGCCGCGGTCGTGCTTTTCTTTTGGTCGAGGAACTGGCTGGAGCTGTGGATCTTCGTCAGGTGTTGAATGACACCGGGCTGTCAGTTGCCGATCGTTTATCGTTCGCGGAGCAACTGGGTCGATTGATTGCAATGTTCCACACGTCGGGTTTTACCACGCCGGAACTCACGGCGAAACACGTTCTGGTCTCTCCCAAAGAAGGGGAAATCGTACTGATCGACTGGCAATCGGCTCGTCGGGTTCCGGCAGTTCCTTTGCGCGATCGTTTGCGATCCCTCGCTGCGCTCCACGCATCCGTGGCGGACCCACTCGCGACTCCGCGCGAGCGATTGCGGGTCTTCTGGGCTGCGCTTCGATCCAGCCGACAGGCGGGCCTGATACCGGGCCGATTCTCGGACCTCGTTCGCCAGGTCGTCGCGGAAGCAGCCCGAATCGCAGAGCATCGATCGATCCGCGACCAGCGGCGGTCCACTGCTGTCGTACAGCGACTCGTCTGGGTAGCTGGAGAGGCCGTGTGTGCTGTTCCGGATGTAGCGGCAGTCTGGCCCAACCCGGCCATTGCTGCCCCCTACTATGGAGGTGAACCGGGTATGTTCCCGATCCAACTGCCGGATGGGCGGGAGGCAGTGTTGATCCGCGGTCGGTCGTTTACTCCTGTCGGACGGTTCATCGCGTGGGTCCGGGGCCGATCGTGGCGGTCGCCGGGTGTTACCCTGGGTCGGCTCCTGTTCCATCTGGAGCGTTACGGTATCCCTGCCCCTCGGTTGTACGCCTTCGGCCAGAGGTTCACCGGCTCAACGACTGCCGAATGGTTTACGCTCCATACGCCGGTTGCCGCTCCGATCACCACCCCCCCGGACTTGGCCACCGCCGAGCAACTCGGTCGGCGGCTTCGTCAACTCCACGATGCGGGTTGCAGTGTCGTGGGCAATCCGCTTGCCATCTTCGGGCTCGATGATGGCAGCGTTTGCATTCGCGATATCCTGGCCATTCGGATTGCCAAACCCAAAGCCGACCACGAACTTCGTTGCCTTCTCGCTGCTCTTTCGCCCTGGGTGCGCAAGGCGGTGAAAGAGGGGTATCAGCCGGGCCAACA
Source organism: Gemmata sp. (assembly GCA_035947935.1). Lineage (GTDB taxonomy): Bacteria > Planctomycetota > Planctomycetia > Gemmatales > Gemmataceae > Gemmata. Next base: position 11,706 of record DASZJS010000948.1, read on the forward strand.
TCCCGCCTCACGGGCACACCTGGATCTCGGCATGAGGACTGCAAGCCGACAGACCTCGGTTGATGTGATTCCATGAACGAAAATCCTGGCTCTTCAAATGCCCGTAATCCATCCCGGTTGCTCCCGGCGGTTGGCGATCCCGTGTCGTCTCTCTGGCGGCGATTGCGGCGAGGTACGCATCTGTTTCGTCGGGCAGCAGACTGGGATCAATTTGCCGGTGAGGGGTGGGAAGATCGGATCATGACCGAACCGGTGACCGATCGACTCCACGAGAAGCAGGGGCGTTCGATTGGTCGCCGGGTATTTGTGGATGGTCGCGCGCAACTCAGCGTTTACCTGAAGCGGCATTATCGCCTTCCCCGCTGGTGGGGGGTGCTGGCAACCCTGTTCCCGGATCAGGCGTGGTCGCCCGGCTTGCAGGAGTGGCAGCACCTCAAATGGGCCACAGCACAGGGGTTTCCAGTTCCGCGGCCAGTGGCTGCGGGTCAAACGGTCGGCCCGTGGTTCCAGTTGCAAGGATTCCTCGCGATTGAGGAACTACATGGAATGCTCCCGCTGCACGAGGCCATCCCGCTCGCAGCAACGCGACTCGAACCCGTGAAGTTTGCCAAATGGAAACGCGGTCTGACTGCGGAACTCGCTCGACTGGCCAGGGAACTACATCGCAGGCAAGTCTTCCACAAGGATCTTTACTTCTGCCACTTCTACATCCCCGAAGGGTTCACGCGCACCATTCCCGAAAACTGGGTGAAGCGTGTGGTGATGATCGACCTGCACCGACTAGCCTGGCACCCAGTACTGGGTGCGTGGTGGCAGGCCAAGGATCTCGCACAACTTCTTTATTCCTCGGACGTGCCTGGCGTAACCGCCCGCGACCGGATGCGGTTCTGGAAGCTGTATCGCAGCCAGTGGCCCAAACGCCTACCTACCGACTGGTTGCTTCCGCTCATCAAATGGAAGTGGCACTTGTATCAACGCCACGCACGCAGGCGAAAGACGGTTGAAGCACGGACGCCCTCGTAGGGTGGGTCGAGGCTTTGCGAAACCCCACCTTTTTTTCGTGGTGGTGGTTGTGGTGGGCCTCGACGTGCTACGCACGGCTCGACCCACCCTACAAGAGAGCATTACCCGCGCTGGCGCCAGGAGCATCACCGATGGATATCGCACTCTGTTACGAGAGTGTCCTGCCTGCTCGCGGTGGGGCGGAAACGTATATCGGCGACTTGGCGCGAAGACTCGCTCGGGATGGGCACGCCATTCACTTATACGCGTGTCGGTGGGATTCCAGCGCCCTGCCTGCCGCCACGCACTACCACCGGCTCGATGTTCCCCACGGTCCACGATTCCTGCGGCCGTGGCGATTTGGCGCTGCTTGTGAACGGGCGATCGCAAGCCACACGCACGATGTCAGCATCGGTTTCGACAAGACCTGGGGGCAGGATGTCCTCTACCCCCAGGGCGGACTCCACGCCGCCAGTGCTGCCCACAACCTGCTCAAATTCCCCAATACTGTCTCGCGATCACTGGCGGTTGTGGGGAAGTGGCTCGATCCCGCTGCCTGGTCGTTCGCGCGGTTGGAGCGAAAGCAGTATCTTGGTCCGAAACAACCGCTGGTGGTCGTCAATAGTCGAATGGTGCAACGGCATTTCGAGCAGTTCTACGGCATCCCGCCGGAGACAGTCCGCATCGTGCGGAGTGCGATTGATCCACTCCGGTTCGCAGCCGATGACCGACTCAAGCGACGGCACGATGAGCGGGAACACTGGGGCGTTTCACCCGATGAAACGGTGGGGTTGTTCGTTGCGATGAACTACCGGCTGAAAGGACTGGCTCAACTCCTCGATGCCTTTGCGCTCACTACACGCGAGAAACCCAGTCGGTTGGTAGTGGTTGGGCATCCAAAGGTTGGCCGCTATCAACATCAAGCTCACCGACTCGGAATTGCCGATCAGGTCATCTTCCTGGGTCATCGGGCCGACCCGAAAGATTGCTATTTTGCTGCGGATTATCTCGTTCACCCGACGTTTTACGATCCGTGTTCCCTCGTTGCCCTGGAAGCCCTCGCCTGCGGGCTTCCCGTTATCACAACGCAGTACAACGGGGCGAGTGAATTGTTGAGCCCACCGACCGATGGATTGGTCATCGATGATCCCCACAACGCACACTCTCTGGCGGAGGCCATGACCCGGATGCTCGACCGCGGGTATCTGCGCGAGGCTTCCGTTGCCGCTCGGGCCACAGGCACAAAATGGACTTTCGAGCAGCATTATCGAGCGTTGTTCGATGTATTCGCTGAAGTGCGGCGATCCAAACAAGCGGCCTGATGGCTTCTGTCTCGTAAAGTAGGAGGCACCCAAAGTGTGCCACCTACTTTACGGTTGTCTTCATGTCACCACTGTTCGTTGCTATTCTCTTGCTGGTTGCCGCGTATCTGATCGGGGCGATTCCGTTCGGCTACCTCGTTGGCCGCTTGCGTGGCGTGAATCTGTTCGCTTCCGGAAGCGGCAATATCGGCGCAACGAATGCCGCGAGGGTGCTGGGTGCGCGGTTCGGAATCCTCGTCTTCGTTCTCGATTTCCTGAAGGGCGCAGTACCGTGTGCAGCGATCGTCCCGCTCTCCCGAGAACTGGTTCCCGGTGACGAGGTTTCGCCGGGTATACTGCGGGTTGGGGCCGCTGCGCTTGCCTTTCTCGGCCATTTGTTCCCGGTGTATCTCGGCTTCCGCGGTGGCAAGGGGGTGGCAACGGGGGCGGGCACGATGTTCGTACTGGTGCCGGGTCCCGTGACGCTCGCTATCTTGTTTTGGGTCGCGATCCTGTTCGCTTCACGCACGGTTTCGCTGGCTTCGCTCGCCGCGGCCGCGGTTATCGTTATCGCCCACCTGCTGGGAACGCCAACACCGTTTTCGGCGGATGCAATGCCGATTGCGCTCTATCTGATCGCCGGGGCCGCGATGGTGGTTATAAAACACGGGAAGAACATCGAGCGTTTACTTAGCGGAACCGAGAATCAGATCCGAGAGTTCACCATGCGACAGGTTATCCTTCGCGGTTTGCACGTTCTTGCCCTGGGGATGTGGTTTGGTGGCGCTGGGTCTTTCAGCTTTCTGGCTGCCCCGGCAATATTTGCTTCGTTCGAGGAGGTTGTGGACGCTGGACCATCGGATCGCACTGCTCATGAGACAATAATTCCAACCAATGCGACCCCGGAGCGAAAAGACGCCCTGGCCAAAGCCCTTGCCGGTTCAGCCGTTGGGCCAGTCTTTCCGCGCTACTTCGGAATGCAAGCGGTGTGCGGACTTCTGGCGCTGGTCACGGCCCTGAGTTGGTGGAAGGTGGAGGGAAAGGTTCATCGCTGGCGGGTGTATGTGATTGCAACCGCCGTGCTGACTGTGGCAATCGGCTGGCCGATCTCGAACTATGTGAGTGAACTGCGACTGTTGCGATTCGTCCCGGACACAGCTGTTGCTGCGGCAGCGAAAACCGACTTCGTTTCGTGGCACCTCGTCAGCCTGTTTCTCAGTTTCGTGACGGTCTGCCTGGCGGGTGTTGCGCTGGCTCTAGCTTCGCGGTTACCTGCCGATGTTCCGGCAACGACCGTGCGGGAAAGCGAAGAGCAGAAGGTGCTGGTGTAATGGCTCTCTTCCATGCCGAACGAGGATGCGAAAAGTCCTACGATTGCTTATCCACAAGCACCCTATCGCCCTCGATCACTTCTCCTTTTCGTCCTTCTCGTTCTTCTCTTTCTTTTCGTCCTTCTTCGCCGGTGGCATGAAGCAGTTTTCCTTCTCCAGTGGCAACTGGAAGGCATCGGCAACGCGGGTCATGTAGTTGCACCACGATACGTACCAGATCAGATCAACTGCCCGTTCCCGGCCGAACACCTCGATCAGAACCGCCCGATCGTGGTCAGTCATGGCCGCGGGTTCCCGGCTCAGTTTGTAGGCCAGTGCGAATGCCGTCCGTTGAGCCTTCGGGAAATCGGACCAGTCGCCCGTCGCCAATTTCTTCGTCAGAACCTTTACTTCTTCTGGCTTGAGGCCCGCGACCGCGAGCAGCATTTCACTGTGACCCATTCAGTAGAAGCAGTCGTTGGTGCGGGTCACCACCCAGAACACGGAATTGGTGAAGACCCGATCCACCTTTGCCTCGTCGTAGTAGGTGTACAAGGCCGCGAACCATGCACGAGGCATCTCCGGTTGGTAACCGCTGCTGACGGTGTTCCAGAGGATTTTGGCTGCCCCTTCCTTCTCCTTGGGTGGCAGGTTCTCAAATCGCGACGGGTCGGGCAACGGAATACGGAGCGTTCGCTCCTTCTGCTTTTCCAGGGTGAGATTGAGTTCCTCGTGGGAAGTCTTACCCCATTCAACGCGGACGGAGAGGCCATCGGCTGTAACCGACTTCAAGTCATCCCACGGTGGCCGGGGCGGCGTTGGCACCTTCGCGAGCCGTTCGGTGTCGAACTTCGCATCTACTGGCGGAACCGGGTCGCCGTCGGCTCCCAGCCCAAGAATGATGCGATTGTGGAAGTTGGCATACGCGACGGTGTGAACGATCGCGGTCACCTTCTCGGGTCCATAGAGCTTGAGTAGTGCAGCGAACTCCGCATCCGTGATTGCGTATCCTTCTATGGTCAACTTGCGGGCGAATGCGACTGCCATCTGGATATCGGGAGCCAGCGCGTTCTTGTCCCCGAGTTTTCCCGGCACGCGAGGGCTCTTTAGCCTGCGGAGGTCAGCTTCCGCGGTTGCTTTGCCGAACTTGCTTCCAAGAGCATCGGCTACTGTCCACTGCACCAGGGCCGCCAGTTCCGGCCCTAGCGGGTTCTTTGCCCGCTGGAGATAGTCGAGTTCGAGCATCTTTGCCGTGGTCTTTGGTAGCGGGCCAATGAGGACTTTTGCCCACGGCGGCAGCGGCGGGTTTTCACGGGGCAATTTGGACCAGGCGACATCGTTGTCGATAACCGGGAACTGTCCGACCGGCTGCGGTGGCGGCGGATCGGGCTGTGTAGCCGTGGATTGGTTTGTGGAAGCGAATATACCGATGGCGAGCGAGAGGATGCCGATAGCTCGCATGATGCGTTACCTCTGTCAGATGGTCTATTACTCAAGCATATCCGATGATTGGGATGGTACAAGTAATCGGTTGTCGATTCGTGCTGTGAAAGCCGAAGAATCCCTTACCACGCTTGCAAAGCAGGCGAGATGAGACGGTTTACAAACTGGTTGAGCAGGGAAGCTCCGCTCATCATAGCCTCATCACTCTTCGATAATAATTCTAACCACCTGATCTCTCCCCAACTTGAAGGAGGAATGAGCTGTGAGAGCTATCCATTTCCCCTCGCATCGTATTTGCGGCAAGTTTCTGCTTGTTCTCGCCGCATCGGTTTTGCCCGTGGCGAGTACTTCACAAGCTGACGACAAGGAACTGCAACGAGAACTTGAGGCTCTGAAAGGGACATGGATCGCGGTCAGTCTTACTGTGCAGAGTGGGAAGATAATCCCCAAGGAAGAACTGGATCGCGAGCAGGTATCGTGGACGTTAAAGGGGGAGGGAAAAGGAGTCTTCTCCGCTGCTGGTACAGATATTGATTACACATACAGCATCGACCCATCAAAGTCACCGAAAACCATTGACTTGACCATCGTGGGACCCGCGGAGGAACTGAAGGGCCAAAAACAATTCGGCATTTACAAATTGGAAAAAGGAAAACTGACGCTTTGTCTGACTGGACCAGATGCGACAAAAGAAGACCGCCCCAAGGAGTTCACCGTCAAGGACAAGACTGGTGCCCTCGTAGAAATGGAACGACCGACAAAGAAATGATTCGGGCGAATCTGGAGCGTTCGCGACGAAGCTGATCGGTCCAGTGCAAGCAAGGTATCCTTCAACCGCTCATCCCTCGGTTTCCACATCATCGAGCCAGACGCGGGCGGCGGCATCGCTTGGCATACGCCAGTCGCCGCGGGGTGAGAGGCTCACGGAACCCACCTTGGGACCATCTGGCAGACAACTCCGCTTGAACTGATTGGCAAAGAATCGCCGCAGGAACAACCGAAGCCACTTCTGCAATTCTTCGCGCGTATAGGTTCTTGCGAACGTGGCGTGTCCAGCCAGAAACAGGATTTTGTCTGGCGGCGCACCGAACCGCAGGAAGTGATACAGGAAAAAATCCACCAACTCGTATGGTCCAATGCTCGCTTCCGTCGCCTGCACGATCTTTCCATCGGAATCGGTT
>DASZJS010000949.1:0-5097 GCA_035947935.1 Gemmata sp.
CCCACTCCTTATCTCGCATGGCAACGACTACTGCACCGCCCACAAGCTAGACACTGGCAGAGAAGTGTGGCGTGTCGCCGGGTTGAACCCGGGCGGCAGCGGTCAGTGGCGATTTGTCTCATCTCCCCTGGTCACCTCAGACTTGATCGTGGTTCCCTCCTGCAAGAATGGGCCGACGGTCGGGTTAAATCCCGTCGGAGCCAAGGGCAGCATCGACCCAGAAAACAAAGCCGAACTCTGGCGGGTGAACTTCACACCGGATGTTGTTTCACCACTACGAGTGGATGATGTGGTCTATCTCATGGGCGATGGGCCGCTCACGGCCGTTGAAGCCAAGACGGGCAAGCAAATCTACCGCGAGCAACTCGCCAAGCAGATTCACCGGGCACACATGGTGGCGGCGGATGGGAATATCTACATTGTTGGCAGGGAAGGCACAACCGAAGTTGTTCAGGCTGGTAAGACGTTCAAGTTACTCGCCTCGAATACTCTTCCGGACAAGCTTTACTCCTCGCCTGCCATCGCCAATGGCCGCATTTACCTCCGCGGCTGGAATTACCTCTGGGCAATCGGAAGCAAGTGAGAGTTTAGTTTTCAGTGTTCAGTTTTCAGTTTTCAGTGAAGACATCGAAACAAGGTTTACGTTGTCTGCATTCTTTAACTGAACACTGAACACTGAACACTAAACACTGAACACTAATACTCACTTCCCCCCCGGCGGCACGTATTTCGTAAGCCAGCCGAACACTTCCTTGTGCCAGTAGGCACTGTTCCTCGGCTTCAAAACCCAGTGTCCTTCGTCGGGGAAGTTCACAAAGCGACTCGGCACTCCTTGCCGTTGGAGAGCCGAGAACAACTCGTGACCCTGACCGATTGGGCATCTGAAATCGTTGTCGTTTTGGATCACGAGCATGGGAGTCTTGTGCTTCCCAAGATTCCCCGCTTTGGTATGCGGAGAAAACTCCCGATACTTGCCCGGAATCTCCCAGGGCAAACCACCGTGTTCGTATTCATCGAACCACAACTCATCGGTCGTGCCCCACATGCTCTCGAAGTTCCACACCGAACAATGACTGATGAGGCATTTGAACCGCTTGGCAATGTCGTTCACAGCAAACCAATCCATCATGTACCCGCCGAAGCTCGCTCCGGCCGCGCCAATGCGATCTTTGTCTACGTAAGGGAGGCCCTCGACGTAATCGAGTCCTGCCACCAGATCGCGGTAGCATTTGCCGCCCCAATCGCCGCTGATGTCATCTACGAATTTCTGGCCAAAGCCCGTTGAACCCCGCGGGTTTGGCAGGGCAACGATGTATCCCTGAGCGGCCCACAGTTCCGGGTTCCAGCGATTGCTCCAGGTGTCTTCCCATGCCCCCTGCGGGCCTCCGTGAACGAGGAACGCGACTGGCCACTTCTTCTTGGGATCAAAGCCGGGCGGTTTGAGAATCCACATGTGCATATCGCCGCCTTCGATCTTCACCTTGACCGCCTCTGGGCGAGGCCGATCAAGTTCCGCGAGCAACGCATCGTTGGCGTTGTCAAGAGCCATCGCTTTCGGTTCCATGCGAGTCGCCCACCAGTACGCCTTCACCTCCGCGGGTCGATCGATCCCGGCCTCGGTGAAACTCAGGAAGTGGTTGTCGGTCGCGATGGATAACGCAGCACACGCTCCCCCCGAGTAATGAACCCGGAAGCCATCGCCATCAGCTTTGACAGTAAAGATTGGCGTTCCACCGTTGAGATCGGCCGTAAAGAAGAAAGCACTATCGGAGCCTCCGTTCCATGTGAACTCATTTACCGAGACATCAAACTTAGCGGTGACGTTGAACGGTTTTCCCGCGAGCGTTCCATCGGGTTTGCAATCCGCAACCGAGATATCCCACTTGTCCGCCTCGTATCCAGCTTTGGTCTGGGTTCGCCATGCCAGCTTCTTGCCGTTTGCCGAGAACTTCGGCCCACCATCGGCGGCCTTGTTGTCCGCGGTCAACGTCTCCCACTTCGGCGAGGTGTTCGTGATGCTGACTCGGCAGAGGTCGTGGTTAGTACTCCAGGCTTCGTCTTTTGCCGGCACAGCTGTAAAGACAAGGTACTTGCTGTCCGGAGTGAAGGTGAAGTCATCGCCGCTGTTGAATGTGGTACTTGTTGGGTACGCATCGCGATCGCCAGGAGTCACATCGCGACACCCCTTACCATCGGCTCCAATCACGAACAGGTGTTCGCGCTTGTCCCCGACGTACTCATCCCAATGCCGGTAGAAGAGTCTCGTGAACACCTTGGCTTTCACGGGGCTTTTCTCGATCTCGTCGTCCTTTTCCTTGTTCAGTTTGTCACTCTCGGCGAACGGCTTTTCGCTGAACTCGGGATATACCGCCGAGACGAACGCGATGGACGTCCCATCTGGCGACCACATCCCAGTGGCAGCCCCAGTACTGATCTCGGTCAGTTGTTTCGGTTCACCACCTTCGGCAGAAACGACCCACAGCTGCGGAGTGCCCGAGCGAGTGGACTCAAAGAGAAGCTTCTTCCCATCCGGCGACCACCTTGGTGCAGTGTCCTTCTTCCCCTTCGGATCGGTGAGTTGCTTCGGCGGGGTCTTTCCATCACTTGCAGCCACCCAGATGGCAGCTGCGGACTTGTTCTCTTCAAGGTTGACGACTGTTACCTGATACGCAACCTGCTTGCCATCGGGGCTGATTTGTGGGGCAGCGACCCGCTTGAGCTTGAACATATCATCGACCTTCATTGGCCGCTTATCCGCGGCGATGGAAGTCGAAGCGAGGATGAACGCGGCACACGCAATGGCCGCCGGACTGAGGCACCGGATCATGCGATGTCCTTTCAGATCAGAATGGAACCACGGCTTCAGTAGTTTGTATCCGATCGGAGAGGAGAACGAAAGAAGTCGACAAAGTACATGTCGCAGACCTCCCTACGAGGGCGATGCGTCATTCTGGCTTCCCAACGGAGTTGAAACACCAAGAATACCATGAACTCAAGCTGTGCTTTACTCGTGGAACCATAATCAACGTCAATAGTGTGGAATGTGATTGACCGAGGCAGAGAGTAAGCAGAAGATGTTCTGAAGTTGACACCGATCTGCTCACCTTCACCCATCTGGGAAAACGCCATTTATTATTTCGCGCTCGGGGTCGATGTGAATCAAGAAAGTTTCTCCCTGTGGGGGATGGGGCGGGGATTCAATAACCTCAACAACACCCTCTTTGGGTGAATTCTAACGTCCGGGATTTCCCGGTGGAGTCGGTTGTGCGCGGCGATGATGAACTTGGGAGTCTTGCACAAAGCGCTCGCGGGACCAGCCTGAATCGGGCACGCGGCATTTTGATTGCGATTGGAGTGCTTCAGCTTCTGGCTGGCATTTTCATGTTTTTCAACGTCAAGAACGAGGCGCGTCAGGCCATTGAGGCTGAAAGGCAGAAACTCCAACCTGGAATGGTGATCGACCCAGAGGCTGCGAAGGAAGCCGAAGAAACAATCATCCGAGTTGGCCAAGTGGTGTACGGCGGGACAATCGTATTAGGTTTTGTCTTCATTGTGCTTGGGGTGGTGGTTTACAAGGCACCAGTCGCTTGCACGGTTACGGGATTGATTTTGTACGTAGCGGCCAACGCGATATTCGCCGTATTCGACCCCGTCTCACTACTACGCGGGATCATCGTTAAGGTGATCATTGTCGTGGGAATGGTGAAGTCAATACAAGCCGCGATGGCCTACGAGCACGAAGCCCGCGAGGAGCGGGAAGCGGGCAAAGCACTCGAGGAGCAGCATGACGATCGTGCTGATTGACCGCATTCACAGCGATTCTTGACGCAAAACGTGTGATCCTTGCTCCACGAACCCGACAGCACATCGCCGGTGCGCCATGTCCCTGAACAACTCTGACGATCCGTCCTCACCCGAACCGCTGGAACCGGAGCGGCCGGACAACGAACGACCTGCTCTGGACCCCTCTGACTCCGATGTGCCCATTGCGACTCCGATACCAATCGCTGAGCCAGTATCGGTGCAATGCTGGCGCTGCGAACGAATCGAGATACCAGTCCGTGAACGATGTTCGGCATGTGGTGCCCTGTTAACAAAGATGCAGGTTCCACAGAGGACGGATTGCGATTCCAGCACTCCTCGCGAGCCGCGCGGCTTGAGAGAACTCAATGCTGTGCTCGTCGCTTATGGTCTCTTTCTCCTTACGTCTGTGATTTGGGGATGGATACTGCTCGCTGGCAGTCAACGCATGACGGAAAATGATGTCGAAGCTGGGACGATAACCCTTGAAGTTTTGGATACATTTCTTGTGCTGGTTTCTCTCATTTGGGTTGGGTCTGTCTCTCTGCCGAAGGCGGGTGTAGGATCTGGCCCGCTCGCATGGGGTCTCGCGGGACCGGCCCTCTTACTACTCATCGGTGGGAACCTGCTCTATTCGGCCATTCTCCACGATTTCATCAAACCCGGCGGGTTTGCCGATCACATGGCACTGAAGTTGACTGGCCTGACTGTGCTTCTTATCTGCCTCCAGCCAGCAATCGTTGAGGAATTATTCTTCCGATACATCGCCTTTGGGGCGTTACACCGGGCCACGGGGACAGCAACCACCATCTGGTTGACATCGGTGATGTTCGCCATGGCACACATTTACAATCCGCTCGGTTTGCCATACCTGTTCGTGCTGGGCGTGGTTTTAGGGGTCGCCCGGCGTTATGGTGGGATCCTCCTTCCAATGATTATGCACTTCCTCCACAACTTCGTAGTGCTCGCCGTGGAGGCTGCACGATGATCGGGGAAGTGATTCTGTCGCAGCCTCGTAACCATCGTGGATGGGCAATTCTGTGGTTTTTTGTCGCCGCGTGCTTTGCTGTCGCTGCTGTATTCATTCCGAATTTGCATCTGGCCGTTTTCGCCGTGTTCCCGTGCATCCTGGGAATCACTTCGCTGATCCTTGATGAGCAATCGATCGAGTTCGAGGTAACAAAGGATGGACTGGTATTCGCGCCGCCAGCGTCCGTGTCTGTGCCCTACAATGCAATTCAGGGGATCACGGCACCAACAAGTCAACCTGGAAACAACTTTGCGATCCAGCTTTAT
>DASZJS010000950.1:0-8388 GCA_035947935.1 Gemmata sp.
AGGAGTAAACAAAAAAACTGTATGTGCGTGGCTCCGAACTCTCTGTCCATTCGCCAACATTAATGAAGTTAGTCGAAACATTAAATGGATCTACCCCTTCAAAATTGATTACCAGTTTTGCGCTGCCGATCATCTTGGTGCCATCAACTTGAAGTGAGTAATCTGCTGTGAGAGGTTTAGCTGGACCGGGGCCGGCAACCAGAAATTGAAGTTCAAAAATTCCCCACTGGTAAGGAAACAGGTGCCCGGAACCCGGCGCGGCAGGCACCTTGTATTCCGGGTGCGGGTTGACTGCGTGTGTGAACTCCTGCCAGTTGAGACGACTCGGCGCCAGATTGGATGAGGAACCAGCAACCGCCAGGGGTAATGCACTCACCAGACCTTGTGGGAATCCGGACAATACCGCAGTCATAACCAGTTGGTCGGTGACATCGGGCGGAATTGCTGCAAGCCGCCCGCCGCTACACTTCGTGCAACTCACACTCGTGAGCTGCATTGTGACCGGAGCCGGGTTCCGATTCTCAAACCAGAACGCCGCACTATTCAGCGTCTCTCCACCCTCGTAGAAACCGGGAAAGATCAAGTCCTGGAGGCTGTCGGAACTCCATTGCCGGATACTGCTGTTAAAACGGAGTGGAGGTTCCCCTTTGCCAGCGCCACTCGACCCTCGCAAGCCAACTTCTGTTTCGTCATCCGCTGACTTGGGGCTGTATTGTGAAATGAATGTGACACCGAAGACGACCGCCACCAACAATGCAATTGGAATCACTACCTTCAATGGCGATCCACCCGATGAGTTCGTTGGAGTCGTCGATACGGGCTTTCGGTAAGACCCATTCGTATTCGTGCTGGCATCACTGGAATCCTGGGGCAGATTGGGGGCTACGGGATCAACAGGCGGTGGGGCCGGGGCATTTGCTTGTTGTTTGTTGGCATCGTCGTTCATACCCACAGCTCCGTGACTCGGGTTGTCGGTATCTTCTACGCCAAAAGGAAACGCAGGGTTCTATTCTGGCAGTGTTCAGTGTTCAGTTGCGGAACGCAGATATCGCAAACGTGTTTTAATGTATTAACTGAACACTGAACACTGGCTATGGCTTCTTCTTTGCCAGGGGTTTGCCATCCTGATCGATCGCCCCCACCACGACAATTGCAAGTGTCTTTGGGTCGAGATATAGTTCGGCAACCTTTTGGACGTCCTCCGGAGTAACAGCCGCGACTTCTTTCATGTATTTCTCCAGGAAGTCGAACCCGAGGCCAAAGCGTTCCGCAGCGAGAAGTTGCCCGGCAACTGCTGAGAGCGTGGTGAAACGGAACGGCAAGCTGCCAAGCAGGTATTGCTTGACGTCCTCGACTTCCTCCTTGCTCGGCGGCTTGTCCCGGATTGTTCGGATTTCCGCGAGGAAGCCATCCCGAACCCTGATGTACTTGTCCGGGAAAGTTCCAATGTAACCCTCAAAGGTGCCGGGTTGCGTACCGGCAGAGCTGGCGATTGCGGCTCGCACAGTGTACGCCAACCCTTGCCGGTCGCGTAGATTTGCCGAGAGTCGATCCGTGAACCCCGCCCCCGTCCCGAGGACGTTATCCATCACCAACAGTTTGTAGTAATCCGGGTTATTCCGCGTGATTCCCAATGCTCCGATGAACACATGAACCTGAGCCGCATCGGGGTCGCTGACGATCTTGGTCGTGCGGCCGCTCGGTTTGGGGGGAGCAGCAACTGTTGGCTTGCCAATGTCGGATTTTTTCCAGTCCTTTGTCAATTCTTCGATCTTCTTTGTCATCGCGTCGTTCTTGAAATCACCCACGACGACAACTGTTGCCAGATTCGGAGCGAACGCCATCTTGTGAAAAGACTGGCAATCCGTGCGTGTAAGCTTCTCGACTGTGGACCGCATGCCCTCGTGTGGTCGTGCGTATGGATGTTTACCGTAGACGATCTCGCGGAAGAGGTCGAAGGCCCGGACGTTTGGCTGGGTCTGGGCATCGTCGATTGTAGAGAGTTGTTGATCTTTCTTGCGGTTGAAAGCCTCCTCGGGAAACGTCGGTCGTGTGAGACATTCAAACAGTAAATCGAGACCAAGGTTTGTGTCGGGTGTGAGTACTTTCAGTGAGCCGCCCGAGGAACCAAAATCCAGGCTCCCCCCCGTATTCTCAACCAGTGCCGCGAGTTGTTTGCCTGAATGCTTATCGGTCCCTTCATCAAGCAAGCTGCTCATCAAGGCTGCGACCCCGGCTTTATCAGCCGGTTCCCGAAGCAGCACCTCGGACAACTCCACATTGGCAACAACAATCGGGAGTCGATGGTCTTCGAGGAGAATTACTATGAGGCCGTTTGGCAACACGACACGCTTGGCAGCGGTCAGCGTGAATCCTCCTGTTCCAGCCTCTTCAGCAGCGTTGAGCCCACGAGATGAGGAACGAAACAGCGGTGAACGGTTGGGTTTCTTGGTGGGAGAATCAGCGGGCGCTCCTCCAGGCTTTTCTTCTTTAGGGACACTCCACACCACTACCGCCTGTTTGCGAGTGAGGTATTGTTTGGCGGCCCGCTTGATGTCATCCTTCGACACTGCGAGGACGGCATCGAGATAATCCTGGAAATACTTGGTCACATTATCCCCAACCGGGTACGTGCTGGTCTTGGCGATCGAGTCGGCCAGGCCGTGGACGCTTTCTCGGGCAAACACTTTCCCAGCGAGAATTTTTCGCCGGGCGCGATCGAGTTCTTCATCGGTTATCGGCTCGGTCGCAAACTTCTCCAGTTCCGCAAAGACGAGTTCTTCGGCTTTCTTGCGATCCTTACCCTTGAAGAGATCGAGACTGATCGAGAACCACCCGGGATAACGTCCCGACATGTTCCCGGCACTCACGCCGGAAGCGATACGCTCTTCTTCAACCAATTTCGTGTAGAGTCTTGAGGTTCGTCCATCAGCGAGAATATCCGACACGATATCCAGCAGTGGATCATCCGGAGTACCGATCGCCACGGAGTTGAAGCCCATCAGCATGCGAGGTACATCGAACTTCGATTCAAAATCCTTGTGGATAGGGCCGGCACGGTCCTTGAAGAATGTCGCGGGTTTACGCGGCGGTAGAGTTGTCTTCGGGATAGGACCAAACAGTTTCTTGATCTTGGCGAGTGCCTCATCGGCATCGAATCCACCAGCAATCACGATTGAAGCGTTATTGGGGTGGTACCACTTATCGTAGTGCCGCTTGATGATTTCGGCAGTCGCTGCCTGAACGTGGGCTTTCTCGCCAATGACGGGATGCGAATAGGGTGAGTCCTTGGGGAAGAGCAGGGGGAGAATCGTCTTGCTCTCGAGCTCGCCTGGTTGATCTTCGTTGCCGTTCAGTTCCGAGATAACCGCCCCTTTTTCCTCTTCAAACTCGTGTTTCTCATCGATCCGGATGTTTCGCATCCGATCGGCTTCGATGTCCAGTGCAGCCTGCCAGCGATTCGCTGCAAAATCGAAGTGAAAAACCGTCATATCCTCGGAGGTATAGGCGTTGTTTTGGCCGCCATTCCGCTGAGTTATTCTGTCGATGTCACCCGGTAACAGCTTCTCCGTGCCCTTGAACATGAGGTGTTCCAGGTAGTGTGAGAGTCCGGTCTGATCTTTCTCCTCATCGCCGCTGCCGACACGGTAAGCAACCATGACCGATACAACCGGAGCACTTTTGATGGGCAACAGGTAAATGCGGAGCCCATTCTCAAGTGTCGTTGTTTGTAGATCCTTCAAAATCCCCTGTGCCGTTTTCACGAGTTCCGCATCGGTTTTGGTCTGCGGATCGGCAGCTCGAACCGAAGGTGGAAGCACAAAAGCCATCAGGGCACAGACGAGGGGAGCAAGACGGGACATGCGGCCTCCTGCGGTATATCCGGGATCTGGCGAACCGATTTTTAGTGTATCGCGCAACATTCGGTCAGCCCAGCCGGGAACCCAAACCGGTGGGTCGCAGTTGACACCGCTGATGTGGAAGGAGTACAGGCTGTAACCCGCCGAGTGCGGTTTTCTGGAGAATGGAATGTCTGCTGCCGCCTCCACGGATTCAACCAATTCCCATCGCGCCCTGGAACCCGGGACCAATACGCCCGTCGTTTGTGGTGCTTCTGTCGCTGCGTCTCCAGAGGCAACGAACTGCAAACCCGACCTGGAACCGCGAGCCTATGCCCGAACTATGCGCAGGATTTTGGTCGTCCTCGTTGGCGTGGGAGTGGCGATTCGGATCGTGCGGCTGGTGATACCCTCCCCGATCTGGGGCGATGAGGCAATGTTGGCTCTTAACTTCATCGACCGGGACTACGCAGGACTCACCCGTTGTCTAAGCAATGCTCAGGTTGCTCCGATCCTGTTTCTCTGGTGTGAACGGTTCGTCCTGATCAATGTCGGGACCGCGGACTGGGCAATGCGACTGATCCCATTCCTCACCTCCGTTGGCGGAGTGTTTCTGTTTTGGGATTTTGCCCGTCGGACGGTATCACCCACAGCCGCAACATTGGCGGTGGGAATTATGGCTGTGTCGGTGTGGCCAGTCTCGATGGCTGCGACAGTCAAGCCGTACTCTGGCGATCTCTTTTGGTCGGCAATGCTACTGGCCCTGGCTGCTCGTTGGTATCAGAGACCTGAGCGGTTATGGCCGCTGGTCGGCCTTGTTGTGGCTATCCCTTTTGCGCTGGGAAGTTCCTACCCTGTCGTTTTTGTAGCCGGTGCCGTGAGTCTTTACCTCCTGCCCGTGGCTTGGAGAGCAAGACGGCCCGCGCAAGCATTGTTCGTCTCCTATAACCTCGCGATGCTCGCGGCGTTCGTCGTGACATACCTGGTGGTTGGCCGAGCTCAGATCGACCCAGACTCAGGAACTACTGGTTCGTTCATGCGGTGGTATTGGCGGAACGGGTTTTTCCCCGAGTCCGTGTGGCAATGGCCGCTCTGGTTTCTCCAGGCGAATACCGGTCGGATGTTTGCGTATCCCCTCGGGGACTCCAACGGGGGCAGCACTGCTACCACTTTGCTTTTCCTGATGGGTGTCTGGTTGTGCTGGCGAAATGAGAGCCGATCTCTACTAATCGTTTGTCTCGTCCCGTTTGCTCTGAACCTTGTTGCGGCCGCTTTGGGGAAATATCCCTATGGCGGCTGCTGTCGGCTCTCCCAACATCTCGCCCCGGCGGTTTGCTTACTGGCGGGTGTTGGATGGGCCTACGTCTTGGAGTGGTACGCTCCTCGACGAGCCGACCGGCTTGGGTTGGTGCGGTTAGCGGCTGGGTTTTTGATCGTGTTTGGAACGGTTGAACTTGTTCACCGATGCGTTAAGGTGGATCACGATCAGATTTCTCGATTTGGAGCGCACCTCCACAACGAGTTGAATGAGGAACTTCAGCCGGGGGATCGAATCGTTGTCCGGGATATGGCTGCCAGCGATGCCACCACTCAATGGTATCTCAAGCGATTTGGCGATCGAGTAATCGATCTCCACCCCGAAGAGTCTCTTCCTTCGGCTGAACGCCTTTGGGTCATCAGTACCGCGGCGAACAAGTCGCCGCTGGGTTCTCACCAGAAGTTTGTCGAAGCAGCCAAAGGGTGGCAACCTGTGGAAACATTCTCGTTCACTGTCCGTCCCAACCTTGCGGATGGGCAAGATGTGTGGTGGTACACAGCTATGACATGCCTGGTACGTCCTGGCGACACTCGACCCCCACCACGATTGAATGTCGTTCCGTGACCTCTGCGAGAAACTCCAGTTTCGCATCGAGCGATCTACGGGAGTTCCAGGAGATAAGCGGTGCCATCCGCGTTCGCCGTGACAATTCGCTTGCCGTCCGGAGTGTAAGCTGCCCCGTTAATGCTTACGGGCAGACTCCAGGTTCGTGTGGGTTTTGGTTCTTTCAAATCGGTCGGGTCGAGTGACCACGACTTGATCTCCCGGTCGTTGCTCACCGTGACGAAAGTTGTGCCGGTGGGGGATACGACGATGGTCCGCACTCCGGCTTTGTGCGGAGTCACGGAGCCAAGCACTGACCGCTTGGCGATATCGGCGACTTTAACCTCTCCCCGGTCATCGACTGCGACAAGATACTTCTTGTTTGGTGTGATCCCGATATCCCCATAGGCACTGACGAACAGCGGCCATTCTTCTCCGATCCGTTTCTTGTTGGCCATATCCCAGAAGATGGCATTGCCCTTATCGTCCCCGGCGATGGCCCACTCAAGATCGGGGCTGAAGGTTACGGCCCGGGTGTCGCGTCCCGCGTCATTGAGGGGGGCAGAGACTAGGAGGTTCCCCTTGCCATCGTAAAGTTCGTATCTGTGGTTCTTGACATCGCCAACCGCGCGGGGTGCGGCCCAGGCTACGACCTTACTCCCGTCGGCGTTGGAAACAACGGTGTACACCTCGCCAGTCGCGATTGATTTCGCCAGACGGCCCGGGTTAGTCCCCCAAAAGTGAAGCCGACCGGTATCGCGAGTTGGGAGACTCCCCCCCATCACCAGCGATTCATTTCCCAGGAATGTAATCGCGAAAGGTGTGTCGGCGTTTCCGATCAGAGTTCCCACTTCCTTGCCGGTGAGGATATTCCAGAGCTTGATTGTCTGATCGGTGCCTGCAGTGGCCACAATCTTGCCATCGGGGCTGACGGCAACTGCATTCACGGCAAGCAAGTGGCCGCCGGATGCCGAGGTTTCCAGCGGCGGGAGTTCAAAAACCCGCAAAATCTTGTCCTTTTCCACTCCTACGGATGCCACGAATCGGCCGTTGGGGCTGAAGGCCACAGATGTGACCCAATCCGTGTGGCCGCGGAGGCCGCGACTCTCGCTCTTGGTCTCCACATCCCAGATTCGCACGATGGAGTCTGCACCCACCGTCGCGACATACCGGCTGTCGGGTGCGAAGGCTACACCGGTGAGAGGAGAGAACGCTCCGGCTACCCCTGGCTTGGCTTGGCCCTCGAACTTAACGAGTTGTGTGAGATTGCCATTCTCCCCCATAGACCAGATACGGAGGGCTCCATCGCCGCCGACACTGGCAAGTCTCTCGCCATTTGTGCTGAACGAGAGACAGGCGATACCCGCAACATGCGCGGATTGACTGAATACTTCCTTTGGGACAGGACCGGTCACATCGAGCATCACTAACGTCCCATCCGCCAATCCCACGGCGATCGTCTTGTTCCCTTTCTGGATGGCCACAGCACACACGGCCGATCGACCAGTCCATGTCCACAGAGCTTTATCAACTTCGGGAGAGAAGGCACGAACGGTGTGGTCGGCAGAGCCGGATACAATCCGCTTCCCATCATCGGTCACCGCAACGGTCAGGATTGCGGATTCGTGCCCCGGCAACTCCTTGATCGGTTTGGGTTTCTCCACATCCCACACAACTACAACTTGATCTCCGCCAACCGCTGCTAATCGGTTCGAGTCGGGGAAGAAGGCGAGCGAAGTGATCGGAGATTTGGCCCCGGAAAGCGAAGTTTCGAGCTTGGATGTTTCCGTGTTATAGATGCGAATTGTCTTGTCGCTCCCGGCCGCGGCCAGCCGTTTCCCGTCTGGACTGTATGCAACCGCCCACAGGGAATCATTGGCTTCGGAAAAGGCTCGGTGGTCATCGACGGTATTCAAATCCCAGAGTCGCATGGCTCCATCGTCGGAACCGGATGCGATCTGTTTCCCATCGCCGCGTACTGCGACTGCCGTTACACCACTCTGATGCCCCTGAAACCCCCGAATCTGTTTCGTTGAGGCCACCTCCCACACACGAACGGTCTTGTCTTCACCACCGGTAACGAGAAGAGATCCATCGGGAATCACCGCAAGTGCATTGACCCGGCCATTATGACCAACAAATTCCCGAAGCCGGGTGGCGGTGTTTCCTGCACTTGTGCCATCGGGTTTTGGGCCAGCTGTCAGTCGCACTTTGGGATCTCGTCCACAAGCGAACACGGCTCCACTGTCCGCCGTGAACGCAACATCGGTCACCTCGCCAAGATCGATTCCTTGCACAGCCATAAGGGGAGCCGGTTGGCCCGGAGCATAAATGGCGATTTGTGAGTTGCTGTCCCCAACGACAATCATTTTGCCGTTGGGGCTATAAGCGAGCTTTTCAATCCGGGCATTTCGGGAAGGGCTTGTGAATGTCAGCTTGCCGGTATCCACTTCGACAACCCGCAGGATCCCATCGTCAGCACCAACTGCGAGAAACTTACCATCCGGACTAAATGCGATGGGTTTGATTGGTTTGTCTGTTTTGCCAAGGTTCAAAAGTGTTTTTGAAAGCTTGCCCGTCTCGGGATCCCAGAGGTGAACCTGATTGCCCGAAGCCGATGCGATCAGCTTTTGCTTGGGATGGAAGGCGACATCAGTGACACCGAGTGTGTTGGACGTGTTTTTGGTG
>DASZJS010000951.1:0-2291 GCA_035947935.1 Gemmata sp.
CGAGTGGGTGGACCCGGTGAAGACCAACTATCGCGGCTACGATGTGTGGGAACTTCCTCCGCCCGGCCAAGGCATTGCCACATTACAAATGCTGAATCTGCTCGAACCGCATGACGTGAAGAAGCTCGGACCAACCTCGCCCGACTACTGGCACCTGCTGGTTGAGGCGAAGAAACTGGCCTTCGCCGATCGGGCCAAATACTACACCGATCCGCAATTCGGCAAAGTGCCGGTAAACGAGTTGATCTCGAAGGAGTACGCTGCGACACGCGGGAAACTTTTCGACCCCATGAAAGCGCTCACGGAAATTCCTGCGGGCGATGCGAAACTCGGCAAGGCAGACACGATTTACCTCTGTGTTGTGGATAAAGACCGAAACTGCGTTTCGTTGATCCAGAGCAATTACATGGGCTTCGGTTCCGGCCTCGCACCGGCCGATCTCGGCTTCGCGATCCAGAACCGAGGCACGCTATTCGCGCTCGATGACAACCACGCCAATCGTCTGGAGCCGGGCAAGCGACCATTCCACACCATCATTCCGGCAATGGTCACCAAGAACGACAAACCCTGGTTCACCTTCGGGGTGATGGGCGGCGATATGCAGCCGCAAGGACACGTTCAAGTGCTGGTGAACATGATCGACTTCGGGATGAACGTGCAGGCAGCGGGTGAAGCTCCCCGGATCGAACACGTTGGTTCGGCCACTCCAACCGGCAAGCCTGGCAAAGCGGATGGTGGGACTGTTCGCGCGGAAGGTGGCATCCCGGAGGCCGTGATGAAGGAGTTGATTAGCCGGGGGCATGTTGTGGAACGAGTCCGGGTGAACGGTGGCGGCTACCAGGGCATTCTGATCGACCCTGTGACAGGTATGCTTCACGGCGGCACGGAAGCACGCAAGGACGGAGCCGCGGTGGGGTATTGAGGAACGTCGCGGTGGCCGGTTACCCCTGGCGGAAGCTTGCCTCGCCCCTGGGAGAGGGGGTGGGGGGTGAGGGCCATATGGATTTTTCCCAGGAAGATTTGTTCGATGCTATCGACCGGCTGGTGAATGGTCTGCTCGAACGGGCAGGCGTCATCAATCCGCCCGTGAATGCGCTGAACATTGCCGAGAATCACCTCGGCATCCCCGTCGAGGTGGTCGAACCAGTTGAAGAGGACGAGCGGGGCCGACCGCGACCGCGTTCCCGACCACAAGGTTCAGGAATTGTTCTGTCGCCGGACATGACCGAAGAACAGCAACAGAAAGCGGCTGCGGGTGGCATTGCACGCGCCTTACTTCCGGATATTCTTCGCAAGATCGATGTGGCTCCCGGAACCGAGAACAAGCAACTCACCAGTCACATCCGCGGGTTAGTCGTTGCCAGGCTGTTGGTCCCAAATAAGCTCCTCCGAACTGCTCTCAAGGACTGCCGGTACGATGTACTGGCGCTGAAGAAGACGTTTACCACTGCAACAACCGAGGCTGTCGCTTTGCGATTGCTCGACCTGGATGAACCCTGCGTAATTGCGATTGTGGATGATGGAGTTGTTGCCGTGCGTCGAGGAAATCGGCTCCCAGCTTCCAAGAAACTCGAACCGGCGGAGCAGACCTGCCTCGATCGAATAATGCAACTCGATCAGCCCCAGCGCGTCCGGGCGGGTGAATGGACTGTCCACGGGTGGCCGGTGCCAGACAGACCATTCAGACGGATTATTTTACGCGCAGTGCCCGACGATGTATAATGGCCCAGTGTTCTGATACCCCGGCGGTCGCGAGCCCGAGGCTTGGCGGCCGCCGTCCCCTTTTCGTGCCCCGGAATCCAGCGGCGAACTCGGCGGAACTGATATTCCAACCGCCCTTTACAACGCCTCCCGTGGTGGGCATGATGGCATGTTGCGGGCTCGGCGATCCGCAACTGAGATGGACAGACGAGGAGCGTTCGGTCATGGCTGAAGACCGCATCCCGATGACCCGTGAAGGGTACGATAAACTTAAGGCCGAGTTGGATCGCTTTCGCAGCGTCGAGATGATCGAGATAACGAAGCGGGTAGCCACCGCGCGCGAAATGGGCGATCTGAGCGAGAATGCGGAATACCACGCGGCACGCGAAGACCAGGGCATTCTTCAGGCCCGGATTAACGACCTTTCCGATCGAATCGCCCGGGCCGTCATCGTCGATCCAACCAATCTGCCGAAAGATACTGTTGTCTTTGGCAGTAAGGTCCGGGTAATGGACCTTGATGTGGACGAAGAGGAGACGTTTGAACTGGTCGGCCCCGGACAGGAAAACCCCGACAAAGGACGAATCCTG
>DASZJS010000952.1:0-4787 GCA_035947935.1 Gemmata sp.
CCCGGCTCGCCTAAAACGCTCATCAGTAAAGGTTTTAGGCGAGCCGGGAGCGTCAGCGACCGGAGGCTGCAAAAACCCAACTCGCCCAGCATGATCTGTCACCCACTCTGCCACGCGATTAAACCATGCCAGAAATTGCAAGGTCATCCTGACCGGAGGGCGAGGCGGAGCGAGTTGGCGATCACGAGCAACGAACTGATACCCATCGCCGCGGCCGCCCAGATCGAATCGATCAACCCACCCCCGAGTGGAACGAGCGCGCCAGCCGCGATCGGGACAGCGAGAGCGTTGAACCCGAAGGCCAGTACCAGGTTCTGCCGAACCGTCCGGACAACTGCGCGGCTCAGTTCCCGAGCACCAGCAACCGAGCGCAGATCCGCGTTGGCCAAGGTCACGCCCGCAGTGCCAATCGCGGCTCGCGTCCCTGTGCCAACCGCAATCCCGACATCAGCCGCAACAAGGGCTGGGATGTCGTTGACTCCGTCTCCACAGATCGCCACCTTCCGCCCCTCTCCCTTCAGCTTCTGCACAACCGCGAATTTCTCGGCAGGGAGGGTGTCTGCAATGATTTCCGCGATCCCGACTGAACGGGCGACGCCGCCAGCCGTATCGGCGTGGTCACCCGTCACGAGGACCAGTCGAAGCCCAGCCGCTGCCAGTCGTCCGACTGCCTCGCGGGCACCAACCCGGAGTGGATCGTTCATCACAATCAGTCCTATGCACCTGTCGCCCTCACTAACAAATACCACTGTGTGGCTGAGCAGCCGTTGGGTGTTAGCCTCGCTCACCATTGGTACTCGGTGCGCGCCGGACTCCATGAGGAACCCCAGCCGGCCGACTGCGACTCGTCGGCCCTCGACTAACCCTCGGACGCCCTTCCCAAGAATCTGTTCCACACTCTCCGCGGCAGTAATCGACAATTCCCGGCGAGCGGCTTCCCAGACAATCGCCAACCCCAGAGGATGCTCGCTCCCCCGTTCGACTGCCGCAGCCGCCAGGAGTACAGCGTTCTCCGTCACCCCGACGTTGGGGATGACTTCAACCAGTTTCGGCCGCCCCTCGGTCAATGTCCCTGTCTTGTCGAACAGGACTGTGTTCACTGAGGCGAGCCGCTCCAGCGTCGCCGCGTCCCGGAAAAGGACGCCTGCTCGGGCAGCCTGACGCATCCCGATGACGACCGCAGTTGGAGTTGCCAGGCCAACAGCGCAAGGGCAAGCGACAATCAGCACCCCGACGGAACAGACGGCCGCATAGGTCAGGGCCGAACCACGCGGTCCGAAGGCCGCCCACGCGGCGAACGTGACAAACGCCGCCACCAACACGAGCGGGATGAACCACGCCGCGACCCGATCTGTCGTTCGTCGGAGTATCACCCGACGCTCCTGGGCTCGAGCGACGATCGCAATCACCTGGCCCAGGACCGTATCTTCCTTCACCCCGGTCACCTCGACCGTGATCGTGCCAAGCCCGTTCTCACTCCCGGCTAGTACCCTTCCTTCAGGCCCCCGCCCCGACCGTACTGGTTCACCGGTGAGCATCGACTCGTCCACAGTCGTCGTTCCATCCCGGATGATACCATCCACCGGGATTCGTTCTCCCGGCCGTACCCGGAGGAGGTTGCCCAGCCGGACTTGCTCCAAGGGCCGCTCCTCCTCAAGGCCGTCCGGCGATACCACCCGGGCGGTTTTCGGGACCAGTGGGAGCAACTTGCGGATGGCTGCACCGGCTCGCTCACGGGCTCGGAGTTCGAGTACGCGCCCGAGTAGCGCCAGGAGAACGATCATCGCTGCACTCTCAAAGAACGGGTCGATCGTGCCGCGCTGGTACGGGGCGAGTACCTCCACACTCCCCTTCACCTCAGTCCCGATTGTCACTGAATCAGGCGTCTGCTCCAAAAGCGGGCGTGTGTCCGACCAGGCGTAGAACAGAGCTGCGAGGCTGTAGACGTAAGCCGCGCCAGTTCCAAGCCCGATCAGTGTGTCAAAGTTTGGCCGCCGTGTCCGGATCGACCGCCATGCCCGGATGAAGAACGGTGCGCCACACAACACGACGATCGGTGTACACAACAGCGCCTGGACCACCAGGAAGAACTTCTCGTCGAGCGCCGTCCGTACTGCGTCAATTGCCCCCATCCCAATCAGTGGCAACCCCAGGCCGATACAAAGCCAGAGCTGCCGAAGCACTGACCGCAGTTCGGAGTCGGGCGCATCCCGGTCGGCCGACAGGACGCCCGGCTCCAACGCCCTGCCGCAGCGTGTGCAGTTCCCCGGCCGGTCGCTCGACATTCCGGTACAGGCCGAGCAGACCCAATTCGCTGGCGGGCGATCGGCGTTAGGTGCGGCGTGCGCGGAAGTCGGAACGCCGGAAGTGTTAGCTTCGGAGGACATGGGCGCCTTCTGGGAAGCGGTGCGATTCGAGCGAACAGGAATACATCCGACTTGGGTGCGAGTTGGTGAGAGTCTACCACGACCGGAGCTATGGTGGAAGAACCTGAAGCGGGTTAATGTTCTTCCAGCTCATATGTTCCATTTGTAGCGCAAGCCGGACACAGTACAATCAACTCAAATCGACCAATCCACTCCTAGATGTATTTATCAAATGACTCCTGCCGTTGCCCCTGCTCCCACCATAACTACTTCCAATTTTCACAGTGCATTGATTGCCCGGATGAAGGCAGTTGTTGGGCCGGATAACGTGTTGACTTCCGCAGCCGACATGGCTGCGTATGAGTGCGATGGCTTCACAATCGCCAAAACCAAGCCGGATGTTGTTGTGTTCCCCACATCCACCGAGCAGATCGTCGGGATTGTGAAGGTGTGTGCGGAACTCAATATCGGGTTCCTTGCTCGGGGCGCGGGGACAAGTCTTGCCGGCGGTTGCGTTCTGGTCGGTGGCGGTGTCATGATCGCCCTCGCCCGGATGAAGCGCATTCTCGAAATCAACACCCGCGATCGCTATGCCATCGTGGAACCCGGCGTCGTCAATGTCTGGCTCACAAATGCTCTGAAGCCACACGGATTCCACTACGCCCCGGACCCGAGTAGCCAGGGTGCTTGCACCATTGGCGGCAACGTGGCTACCAACTCCGGTGGTCCCCACACTCTCAAGTACGGCGTCACCGTCAACCACATCCTTGGTGTCGAGCTGGTCCTCCCAGATGGGAGAGTCGTGATTTGCGGCGGTCCTACTGAAGATAACCCCGGCTACGACCTCACCGGAACCATTGTTGGCTCGGAAGGCACTTTTGGTGTCGTATCTAAAGTGTGGGTGCGGCTGACCAGGAACCCAGAAGCCTATCGGACCCTTCTGGGCGTGTTCGAGACGATCGATGATGCCACGAACACAATCAGCGACATCATCGGGGCCGGGATCATACCGGCTGCCCTGGAACTGCTCGACAAAACCATGCTCAGCGCAGTTGAAGCAGCGTTCAAGTTCGGTTTCCCCCTGGATGCAGAAGCGGTCGTAATCATGGAAGTGGATGGGATGGCGGCGGGATTGCAGGAGGAAGCCGACCGGATCGAAGCCATCGCCAGCAAGAACAAGGCTCGTGAGGTGCGCAAGGCCAACACCGATGCCGAGCGGATGGCTCTGTGGAAGGCACGCAAGCAAGCGTTCGGCACCATCGGCCGACTCGGTTATCCGAGTTACTGCACGCAGGATGGGGTCGTGCCGCGGACAAAACTCCCCGAGATCATGCGACACATCCAGGCCACTGCGAAGAAGTATGGGCTTGGCATCTGCAACGTCTTCCACGCCGGGGACGGAAACATTCATCCCATCCTGATGTTCGATGAGCGCGACCCGATTCAAGTGAAGAAGGTACTCGATGCCAGCCATGACATTCTGGCCGAGTGTATCCGCCTGGGTGGAAGCGTGACGGGCGAACACGGCATCGGTGTCGAGAAGATCGACTTCATGTCGATGCTTTTCGCCCCCGAAGACCTGGGTTTCATGGTCCGGCTGCGTACTGCCTTCAACCCTGAGAACCGTTGCAGTCCGGGCAAACTCCTTCCAACCGCTGGCGGCTGCTCGGAACCATCAAACAGTGTTGTGGCAACCAAACCTGGGCGGCGGGCGGCAGTGTGACTTCCGCGGCATCAGCCATACAACACTACGGTGCCTCGGTTCCTACCTGCCACCTACTGCTGCTACTGTGGATACCATCTCCATCGATCAGTCTGCCCCGATGCCCGTGAAGCAGCCCGCGACGGTGGCTGATCTGGGCGAACTCATCAAGCAAGCCCGCGCTGCGAGGCAAGGCGTTTACCCGATCGGTGGCCGCACCACCCTTGATGTCGGTTTGCCACCGCTCAAACCGGGTATCGCCATCGATACCACGGCCTTGAATCAGGTGATCGACTACCCGGCCCGCGACATGACCATCACCGTGCAGGCCGGGATTACCATCGCCAACATCCAAGCGGAACTGGCAAAAGAAGGACAGTGGCTTCCGGTCGATACTCCCGAGCCCGAAAAAGCCACACTCGGTGGGGCCATTGCCTTGAACCAGAGCGGACCCCACCGCTACGGTTACGGCAC
Organism: Gemmata sp.; assembly: GCA_035947935.1. GTDB lineage: Bacteria > Planctomycetota > Planctomycetia > Gemmatales > Gemmataceae > Gemmata. Next base: position 4,543 of record DASZJS010000952.1, read on the forward strand.
ACTACGCGATTACGTTATCGGTATCTCGTTCTTGACCGATGATGGCGTTGAAGTGAAAGCCGGTGGGCGGGTGGTGAAGAATGTGGCTGGGTACGACCTGATGAAACTCCAGATCGGGGCCGTCGGGACGCTCGGGATTGTCAGCCAGATAACACTCAAAGTGAAACCTCGCTCGGAGACATCGGCCGCGGTCGTTTTTGGCTGTGCCGCCGATTCACTCGGTTCGATCCTCGATCAACTGCACG
>DASZJS010000953.1:0-3618 GCA_035947935.1 Gemmata sp.
CGAGTGCTTCCAACCAGCGCCCATACTTCGCCAACAAAGTGCGTTCGGCTGGGGTGAAGTCACCCGGTGGGATGACGAAGTCCCGACGGTCGAGGAATGATTTGTGGTCGCCGGGTAGTTCCATCGGCCCCTCCGGGTCAAGGAATATTGAGAGTTCGCCCTCACCCCAACTCCTCTCCAGGGGAGAGGGGTTGGGGTGAGGGTTTATTCTGTCACGTCCGAACATCCACGGCTGGCGTGCCAAACTCAGATAGCCTTGGCGTAATTCCCAGGCCCGGGGCGGATGAAGCCGCAAGCCGACCATTCACTCGATGGGGCGCGCCATCCGCAATCGAGCGAGTCACATAGCTGTTAAAATCGGTCGAGCTGAACAGGAACTCGGTTGGCGTGCTGTGCGCGAGGTGAGCAATCGCCGCAGTCACGATGTCGCCACCCCAACTGTCTTCCAGGGTCATCGCTATCCCGAGCGAGACGCACAGATCGCGTGCCTGTCTGGTTTTCGTTAACCCACCGAGTTTGCTGATCTTCAGGTTCACGACATCCATTGCCCGGTCGGCGTGCCCCCGAACCAGCACATCCACTCCATCAATCACCTCATCCAACACAAATGGATGATCGGTCCGCTGGCGAATCGCCAGGCATTCTTCGTAAGTCAGACATGGTTGCTCGATGTACACATCGATATCCCGCACCGCCCGCACCACCCGCGCAGCTTCATGCAGTAGCCAGCCAGTGTTCGCATCCGCCACGAGACGATCCCCCAATTCCAGTACTCGCGAAACTGCTCGGATTCGTGCAATGTCGGTGTCCGGATCGCCGCCAACCTTGAGTTGGAATCGGCGATAGCCCTCGGCCCTGTAACCGGCAACCTTCGCGGCCATCTGTTCGGGGGACTCTTGCGAGATGGCCCTGTAGAGGTGGAAGTCGTCGCCATAACGTCCACCGAGCAGAACGCAGACGGGAAGGCCAGCCTTCTGACCCAAAATATCCCAACAGGCAACGTCAACCGCTGATTTCACATACGGATGTCCCTTGAGGGCCGCATCCATGATGCGGTTCAGTTTGGCGAGTTGGGTCGGGTCTTCGCCAAGCAACTTGGGGGCAAGCTCCCGCAACCCCGCACGCACACCGGCAGCGTAAGCGGGCAGATAGGCAGGTCCGAGCGGACACACCTCACCATATCCGATCAGCCCGGCATCCGTCTCGACTCCAACAACGGTGCTATCGAAGACGGTGACGGACTTACCACCCGACCACTTGTAACTGCCCTCATGCAAGGGCAGATCGACCTGCCACGCTGCGATCCGCATGATCCGCATGAACGAACTCCGAAAGATACGAGTGACGACTCCGCCAGCTATAGAAGGCGATTCTTTCAGTAGGTCGGGCTGTGCCCGACTGTCGGGCACAGCCCGACCTACTGAAGATTGCAGTCCCCTGAAGCAAAACTTATGGATTGAATGCCGCTTGGCCGATGCAATGTGCTGCGGAAGGAAAGTGTAGAGGGAGCGCGGGAGAGGTAAATCCCTCCGACCTAAGCGGGGAGGGATGTTCACAAAATAATTATTAGTGTTAGGATGCTTTTGAGAGACCACCGCCAGAAGAATGTTTGAGGTACATGATGGCGGACCCAAGAGTAATCATCGACACGTTATTCAGAGCTGTGACCTGGAACGATGATACCTGACTTTTTAATAATCTTCCAGAGGTTTTCACCCGTCATTTGAGGTGGCAAGAAATGGACGATCCAGTGAGTGGTCTACTGATTATACTGGCGTCCTTCACGATCATCCTGTCACCTCTCATTTATACCTGGAGTCGAGGTAGAGCCGTCGATTACCGGACCGCAGTGATGCTTGCTTGCACTCCGCTGCTCGGTATCGGATTGGCAGGAGTGTTTTTCATCATCATGATATTGAGCAGTATGCTGGGTTTATTCCCCCCTGTTGGACATAAAGATTGGCGGTATGGGGTGTTGTTACTGACATTAGGTTACGCATTATTAGGTTGGTTTTTGTCGGTCCCACTGGGTCTCTTGCTGGCGATTTATGTGAGTTTGCGAAATCGGTTCAGGAGCCGAGCGAATCACTTCGAAACAAAATCAACACACTGATGACCCACTACCCAAATTTAGCCAGGTCATGTAGCGTGGCATCGACTCTCAGTACAACTCCAAATCGAGCCAATTCTCAGCCGAGCAACTCGGTAATCACATGACCATGAACATCGGTCAGGCGGCGATCGATCCCGTTGTGCCTCACGGTTAGTTTGGTATGGTCGATGCCCAGGAGGTGCAGAATGGTGGCGTGGATATCGTAAACTTCGGTTGGGTGTTTGCGGTCGGTCGGCTTGTAGCCGAAGTCATCGCTCGGGCCAAATGTCACTCCGCCCTTGATGCCGCCTCCCGCGAGCCAGTTGGTGAAACAGTAGGGGTTGTGATCGCGGCCCTTGCCGCCCTGGGAGGATGGCATGCGGCCAAATTCCGTCGTCCAGAGGATGATGGTGTCATCCAGCAAACCCCGAAGCTTCAGGTCGGCAATCAGCGCGGCGGCTCCGCGAGCCATGCCATAGGCCAGCGGCCCATGATCGCGTTTCACATCTTCGTGGCTGTCCCAGTTTCGCCGGGGGAAACCGTTATCGTTTCCGCTCCAGACTTGGACGAACCGAACGCCGCGTTCGAGTAATCGCCGGGCGATGAGGCACTTCCGGGCGAAGTAATCCGTTTCTTCGATGGGATTGATTTCCTTGTCGAAAGACGTTTTGCCGTTATCGAGGCCGTAGAGTTTCAGGGTGCTGGTGGTTTCCTTGGAGATGTCGAGGGCTTCGGGCGCGGCAAGTTGCATCTTCGCGGCAAGTTCGTAGCTCTTGATGCGGGCATCGAGCCGTTCATCGCCGGGTCGGGTTGCCGCGTGGGAGCGATTCAATTCGGCAAGCAACCCAATCGCGGCTTTATCGCTGGCCGGGGTAATAAACTTCGCGCGTTCATCGGGGAAGAGATCCTCGATTGGTGTCTTCGTTCCCGGATAAATCACTGCTCCCTGGTGTTGTGCGGGGAGGAAGGCCGCGTCCCAGTTTTTGGTGCCGTTGGAGGCCAGTCCGCGGTGGTCCGGCAGCACGACGAAGGTCGGCAGATTCTCGTTCATGCTGCCGAGTCCATAACTCACCCAGCAACCCATGCCGGGGAACGCAGGACGATTAAAACCTGTGGATTGCAGAAGCGTGCCCTGGGAGTGAACGCCCGTCTTGCCAATCATGTTGTGAACGAATGCCATCTGATCGACGATTTCGCCCAGCGGAGCGACAACCTCGCTCAGTTGCTTCCCAGTATCACCATAAGGTTTGAAGTCCCAGACTGGGCGGAGCCAGGGACCGAGCCCATTCTGGAATGCCTCGACATGCTCGCCGAACTCAGCGGGCTTTCCGTGTTGCTTGATGAGTTCTGGTTTGAAGTCGAACAGATCGACATGGCTGGCACCGCCAGCCATGAACAGTTGCACGACTCGTTTGGCTTTGGGTGCATGATGTAGTCCGCCATCGGGACGGCGCGTCGGGGAATCGGCGAGAAGTCTTTCGTTTCCCAGGATGGAAGCCAGAGCAATACCCCCGAGCCCACCTCCT
>DASZJS010000954.1:0-3650 GCA_035947935.1 Gemmata sp.
GGCGGGTGTACTCCGGGACTACCGACAACGGCTCTTGAACACGCGGGTCATGCTCACGCTCCGCCGATCGCTCTACGACCGGATGCTCCACTTGCCCCTGCCGCGGCTCTGGGGCATGAAGACCGGCAGTATCCTGTCCCGGCTCTCGGGCGACATTGAAACGACGGCCGGACTCTTGCAGATGGCGGCCATATCACCGGCCCTTGCGGCCGTCCGCCTCGTCATTGCCGTCGGTGTGCTCTTGACACTCAACTGGCGACTGGCGTTGATGGCCGTGGCCGTCATTCCCGGGGCGGTGCTGATGAGCTTCGCATTGGCCAGCCGGGTCCGACCCATCTACCGTTCGGTCCGTAAGGACGTCGAAGGGATCGACGGCCGGGCGGGCGAGACGTTCTCGGGGATCCGCGTCGTCCGCGCGTTTGGACGGGAGATGCGAGAACTCCTTGAGTACATGCTGGGCCGGCACACGGTGCTTCGCAAGGAATTGTTTGCCCACCGGCGGGAGCTGGTATTGTGGGCGGCGTGGGGTCTACTGGTGGCGGGCGTCAACGTGGTGGTCGTCTGGTATGGGGGGTATCTGGTCGTCACCGGCCGCGCCTCGGTCGGCGACCTCATGGCCTTCCAGTGGTACACGCTCCTGCTGTTCGGTCCGGTCTGGACCATCGTCAACTCCTTCTCCGAACTTCAGCGGTCGCTCGCGGCGATGGAGCGGGTGTTCGAGGTGCTGGCGATGGACGCAGATAAGCCGGATCGACCAGACGCCCAGGCCGCCCCTTCAGTGGTACAGGAGATCCGGTTCGAGGGGGTCGAGTTCGAGTACCGCGAAGGCCGCCCGGTGCTCCTCGAGTTTAATGCGGTCGTGCCTGGTGGGTCGGTGGTTGCGCTGGTTGGCCGGAGCGGGGCCGGGAAGACGACGGTGACGGACCTGGTGGCGCGGTTCCACGACCCCACCCGGGGGCGGATCCTGGTCAACGGTGTGGACGTGCGCAACTTCCGGCTGCGGACGTACCGCGACCTTCTGGCCCTCGTCCAGCAGGACGTGTTTCTGTTCGATGGGTCAGTCAGGGACAACATCGCTTACGGCCGACCTGGTGCCACGGACGCCGAGATTGAGGACGCGGCCCGGCGGGCGAACGCGCACGAGTTCGTCGCCAAACTTGCCGAGGGGTACGCGACGGTCGTCGGGGAGCGGGGGGTCCGGCTGTCGGGAGGCCAGCAACAACGGCTGGCCATCGCCCGGGCGATCCTGGCCTCCCCCCAGATTCTCATCCTCGACGAGGCGACGAGCAACCTGGACACCGAGAGCGAGCAGTTGATCCAGGCGTCGATGGCGGCGCTGCTGGCCGGGAGGACGACGTTTGTGATCGCCCATCGCCTGTCCACGGTTCGCCGGGCGGATCTGATCCTGCTGATGGACGACGGGCGAGTGGTGGAGCGGGGAGGCCACGAGGAACTCATGTCCGCCCGCGGCGCGTACTCCGAGATGGTCCTTCGTCAGATCGAATCCCACAGCACGAATGGCACGAGCGAGTGGCGCTGATCCGATTGCCGCCAACGGATTCATGTTCCTTGATGGTCTTGATGAGGTTGCGGTTGTTGCCGTTGAGACACTCTTGAAAAAGGCGTGTGGTCTGGCTGTCTCAATAGGCCACCCACTCGATTGCTGTTTCTACCTGGAACCGGCCCATCGTTGGAACATTCCCCTGATCACAGCGAATCGCGTTTTCCATGACCGAGTCGTTGAGCGGTTCCCGAAAGTTCGGTTGCTTAAAGGCATCGACGTGATGACATGCTCTAATCTGACTCCGCAAACTAGGACACGAGCCGTAGGCTTCAAACCTGTTTTCTCGCGTTTGGCATGCGTTGGGTTCGTATGGCAATCGAATTGATTTGGCTAGAATTGCAAGCGCTTCTGCACGGACCAAGCTTCATTCGCCATGCTATCGCAAGAGTCTCGCATGGGCAATATTGCCCACCCTGTACCCACTGTGAAAAGTTGAAAGAGCTTAAGCTGGTAACTGGATCATCCCTGGCGATTGAAACGAATCGAAGGTCTGAGACGAGCCGGTGGTCTGCGGCCCGATGGTCGCGCGGTCGCTGTGTTTGGCCCTGGAACGGTTGGTGCTGGAGGTCAGTCGTCAGAACCCGGGAGCTCGGGAACTTCCCCAATGGAGAGTCGGCGTTGATGTTGATGGCAACTCGGCGACGTCATGATGGCAGACCAAGTTGGACCCCCATTGAAACGATACCTGGAAGCGGGCTATCTGGCGATCGACAACAATCTGAGTGAGAGAACGCTCCGTGTGATCGCACTGGGAAGAAGCAATTGGGGCGTGATCGGAAGTGAAGTGGGCGGGAAGACGGCGTCGATGTTGTATTCGGTGGTCCGGACGTGCAAGCATCTTGGCCTTGATCCGCAGTGCTATCTTCGCGAGGCGTTGCCAGCTCTGTTCGCGTTGGGTGAGAACCCGACGATTGAGTAGTTGTTAGACTGGTTACCGGATCGCTGGCTGTTGAATCGAACGCGGAACAAACCGATCCCGACCGCGACTGCTGGGTAACCCCTCGCAAAACAACACGCTACAAGCCTGCTGATCCACGATCAGCGGGCCGATCCTATCTACATTCACGGACAACATGATTCGCCGGATCGGTACTCTTCACTGGACGGGAAGCGAATCATAACCCCGAGCGATGACGTCGCGTGACTTGGGACCGTGAAAAAATTCTAGTTGCCGTATTTGAAAAGCCTGATGTGGCACTCCGGCAAGGCTTTCTGAAGTTCCATCATCCCGTCACGAGTAACTCGCGAGTCAACTAACTCAAGGGTCTTCAATTGGCTGAGTATTGCAAGTTCTTTCAGCCCAACATCGGTGATTTTCGTATAGGAGAGGTCGAGCGACTGCAAATGCTTGAGGGCAGCCAATTGTTTCAACCCGGCATCGGTGACGCTCGTCTGGGAGAGGTCGAGCGACTGTAACTGCTTGAGGGCAGCCAGGTCCTTTAACCCGGCATCAGTGATTGGTGTGGCACCAAGGCTGAGTGATCGTAACTGTTTGAGGACAGCCAGGTCTTTCAACCCTGCGCCCGTGACTTTTGTGCCATAAAGGTCGAGCGTCTGCAACTGCTTCAAGGCAGTCAACTCTTTCAATCCCGCATCGGTGACGCGCGCCAAGCGAATGTGGAGCGACAGTAAATGCCTATGAACCGCCAGCTCAGTTAACCCTTCGTCAGTAACGTTCGGGGTACTGACGTTGAGCATTTGTAACTGTTTGAGGGCAGCCAGTTCCTTCAACCCTGCGTTCGTGACCTTCGTGTAGGAAAGGTCGAGCGACTGTAATTGCTTGAGGGCAGCCAGTTCTTTCAACCCGTCATCGGTGACGCTCGTGCGGGTTAGATCGAGCGACTGTAGCTGCTGCAAGTTGGCCAATTCCTTCAGTCCCGCACTGGTCACTTTCGTGTAGCCGAGCTTGAGCGATTGTAACTGTTTCAAGTTGGCGAGTTCTTTCAACCCGGCATCGGTGACCTCTGTGTGTCTGAGGTTAAGCATCTGCAAATGCTTAAGTGCTGCAAGTTCTGCTAGCCCTGCGTCAGTAATGTGCGTGAGAGAAATGTCAACAAGTATAACAGGTTTTCCTTGGACTTTGTCG
>DASZJS010000955.1:0-8411 GCA_035947935.1 Gemmata sp.
CATGTCTCGCCGACGATATGGGCCTGGGCAAAACGGTCCAGGTAATCTCACTGCTGCTGGATCTGAAGCGGGACAAAAAGAAAAAGGCAAGCTTACTTGTCGTGCCGGCTTCGCTGATTGCAAACTGGAAATCGGAGCTCGCGAAATTTGCACCGAGTATTTCCTTTGGAGTGGCTCACCCTTCGGAAGTGAACGCGAACGCCGGAGAACTCGGACTTGCCGACGTTGACTCGTTCGATCTGATCGTAACAACGTATGGCATGCTCGTCCGCACCGACTGGATGAAGCAATATCAATGGCGGCTGGCAATCCTTGACGAAGCCCAGGCGATCAAGAACTCCGGAACGAAGCAGACCCAGGCAGCGAAAGAGTTGTCAGCAGGCAGTCGGATCGCCATGACAGGCACACCGATCGAGAATCGCCTTTCGGATCTCTGGTCGCTCTTCGATTTTTTGAACCCTGGACTACTCGGAACGGCCAAGGAATTCAGCTCGTTCGTCAAGCGATTGCAAAGCGCCACGACTCCTTCGTTCGAGCTATTACGAAACCTCGTGCGGCCCTATATTCTGCGGCGACTGAAGACCGACAAGCGAGTGATCGCCGATCTTCCCGACAAGACGGAAGTGAAAGCCTACTGCGCTTTGAGCAAGCACCAGGCTGCTCTCTACCAGAAGGCAGTCGATGATCTCGTTGAACAACTGAAAGCTTCTGACGGTATCCAACGCAAGGGTATCGTTTTGGCCCAACTGATGCGGTTGAAGCAGATCTGCAATCATCCCGCGCAAGTGGCCGGTACGAACGACTACGCGGCCAACCAGAGCGGCAAGTTTCACCGATTGGCGGAGATCGTCGAGGAGATCGCATCGCGACAGGAGAAAGTTCTCGTCTTCACCCAGTTTCGAGAGATAGCGGAACCACTGGCTGGGTTTCTCGCCACGCTTTTCGGCCGTTCTGGCTTGGTACTCCACGGAGGGACATCTGTCAAAAAGCGTAAGGAGTTCGTCGATCAGTTTCAACGAGAGGATGGGCCGCCATTCTTTGTCTTATCGCTGAAAGCTGGTGGAACCGGGCTCAATTTGACCGCGGCTTCGCATGTAATCCACTTCGACCGCTGGTGGAACCCGGCCATCGAGAACCAGGCCACGGACCGTGCCTTTCGGATCGGTCAGAAGAAGAACGTGCTGGTCCACAAGTTCATCTGCCGGGGAACAGTCGAGGAACGGATTGATGAGATGATCGCACGGAAAAGCCAAGTTGCCGGCGAAGCGATCGGCGGTGAAGACTCGGGTGAGGTCTTGCTGACCGAAATGGACAATGATACGCTACTGCAATTCGTGAAACTTGATCTTCATCAGGCCACCGATAGCTGATGATGCAGATCGCAAGAGAAAGGATGCTCCCATGGGCTTCTACTACGGATTCAAGCCTTACGTTCCCGTGGCACAGCGGCGAGCAAAAGCCGCGCGGGAAGTTGCCAATCGGACCAAAAACGGGCAAACAATTACCCCCGTCTGCACCAACGGCCGAGCCGTCACTTCCACATTCTGGGGTCAGGCGTGGTGTACGAATTTGGAGAGCTACAGCGACTTTGAAAATCGCCTCCCGCGTGGGCGGACTTACGTTCGCAACGGTTCGGTCGTCCATCTGGCAATTGAAAAGGGACGGATCAAAGCGCTCGTGAGCGGATCGGAACTGTACGAAATCAAAATCGACATCGCCGCACTGCCGAAGCAAAGTTGGCAGGAACTGAAAAAGCAATGCGCAGGCAAAGTCGGCACGCTGGTCGAACTGCTACAAGGCAAGCTCTCCAAAGCAGTGATGGAACTGGTGACGGATCGGCAGCAGGGACTTTTCCCGAAGCCGAAGGAAATTGAGATGCGCTGCAGTTGCCCGGATTACGCGGGGATGTGCAAGCACATTGCCGCGGTGATGTACGGGGTCGGAAATCGCCTCGATTCATCGCCGGAGTTGCTGTTCGTACTTCGGGGTGTTAATCACGAGGAATTGATCGAACAGGCGATCCCCACGGCTCCGATTGGGACTGGAAGCAACGCTCCCACAATCGCAGCAGAAAATCTGGGAGCCATCTTCGACATCGAAATCGGCGACACTCCGGCCTTGACAGCAGAAACCCCAACCGTGGAAAAGCCAGCGGCGAAAAAAGTTGTGAAGAAGGTCAGCAAAGTCAAAAAGGCCTCAGCTACGAAGCCAAAAAAGGCAACACTGGTTCCCAAAACACAAGTTCCCAAAAAGGGGTAGCTCATCAGCCAGTGTCTTGCAATATGCGATCGGGTGCAGTAGTCTCCACGACAGTTGTAAAATCCTGAGAACCACCAAAAATCACTTCCTGAAAGAACTTGAGGAGTTGTGAATATGAAGAAACTCATGTGCATCGTTGCAATGCTGATCGCTGTTTCCAATCTCACGCGTGGTGATGATGATCCAAAAGCCAAGAAAGCAGAAGAGGCCAAGAAGCCAGTTTACGATGAAAAGGCGAATGCCAAGGAGCTGATCGACTCCGCAGTCGTTGCAGCGAAGCGAGAAAACCGTCGTGTGCTGATTCAATGGGGTGGGAACTGGTGTTCCTGGTGTCTACTCCTCCATGAGCGATTCAAATCAGACAAGGACGTGGCCAAGACCCTCCGATACGAGTACGACGTGGTGTACATCGACAGCAAAAACGCCGAGTTGATGAAGAAGTATGGAGTCGATCAGAATGAGGGCGTGCCCTATTTGACGATCCTCGATGCTGATGGCAAGGTACTCATCAACCAATCTACGGTACCTTTTGAGACTAAGGTCGATGGGAAGAACGGCCACGATCCCAAGAAGCTTCAAGAATTCTTACAGGCTCAAAAAGCTCCCACTCTCAAGGCTGACTCTGTACTCGAAGCCGCACTTGCCGAAGCGAACAAGAACGATCGACGTGTCTTCCTCCATTTTGGTGCTCCCTGGTGCGGTTGGTGCTTGAAGCTCGATGCCTGGTTAGCCCGTTATGACATCGCGAAGGTTTTCGGGAAGGACTACGTGGATGTCAAAATCGACATGGACCGGATGACAGGCGCGAAAGAAATCCTGACTCGGTTCAACTCTTCGGGTTCAGGTGGTATCCCATGGTTCGTGATACTCGATGCTAAAGGTAAGCCGATGGCGACGAGTGACGGCCCGAAAGGAAATATCGGCTTCCCAGCCACTGAGGAAGAAATAGCACATTTCGTCAAGATGCTGGATGCCTCGAAGCGACTGCTTACTGATTCGGACATTGATCTCTTAAAGAATTCGCTCGTACCGCAGAAAAAGACCCCTACTGACAAGTGATTATCCTGACGAACTCGACTTGAATGTCGAAAGAACTCTTCGGAACGAGCTAATCGCCCGTTCCGTTGCACATCCAGGCACTATCCACTCGCCTATTTATTTGGCAACCTCAACCGGTCACGCCGGAGTCGATCGCTGGCGCAATACGTTCCAAGATCTTTGGCCAGCCATTTCCCATGCCTTCAAAGGCCACACGCCGTCCCGGCGGTTCATCAAATCCACACAGTCCCTTCCTAAATTAGCCCTCTGCAAAAGGTCTCCGATTCGCGACCAGAGGGTCCGATGTCTGTCGTTTCACACACCCGACCAGCCGCTACTCGCATACTGACCGGGCGGCTCAGTCTGAGTGTACCCGTTGCCTTCACCACCGCCGCCTTCCTGGCGGCGTTCCTGCTATTCCTCATCCAGCCCATGGTGGGGAAGATGGTTCTCCCCCGGTTCGGTGGAGCACCCGCGGTCTGGAACACCTGCCAGTTGTTCTTCCAGGTCGGGCTTCTGACCGGGTACGCTTACGCGCATCTATCGGTCGTTCGGCTCGGAGTGAAACGCCAGATCGTGGTCCACCTGGGGTTATTGCTTTTGCCTCTACTCGTCCTGCCAATTGGCATCCCGGATGGATGGGGGCTGGCCGATGATCGTCCCCCCCTTCCGACTCTCATCGGATTGCTCGCGGTGGCTGCCGCACTGCCGTTCTGCGTCGTCTCCAGTACCGCCCCACTTCTCCAGAGGTGGTACGCAGAAACGGGCCGACCATCATCCGCCGACCCGTATTTCCTGTACGCCGCCAGCAACCTCGGGAGTTTGGTTGCGCTTCTCGGCTACCCCACTCTTATCGAGCCAAACTTCGCCCTGACCCAGCAGAGCCAAGTGTGGACCGCTGGATTTGTGTTTCTGGCTGCGTTGCTGGCCGGGTGTGGGATGGTCGTGTGGTGGGCACCACGGCCCAGAACCGAAACCGCTCCGACCCCGGCGACACCCGCCAGGACGAAGCCGGTCCCCTGGGCGACTCGGGGCCGGTGGGTGGTTCTGGCGTTCGTGCCATCGAGTTTGCTCCTCGGCATGACGACCCACCTCACCACCGATATTGCCTCGATCCCACTCCTGTGGGTAATCCCACTCTCGCTGTACCTGTTGTCGTTCGTGATTGTGTTCTCGCGGTCGCCCGGCTGGGTTCGGATCGCGGCCAGTTGGGCGATGCCGGGATCCTGGTTGCTCCTGATCGGGACAGATCTCGGACCGTGGAGCGCGATGGGGTTGAACCTGCTCTTCTTTTTCGCAGCGGCTATCGTCCTGCATGGGGAACTGGCCCGGCTCCGGCCCCCACCCACCCAACTGACTGAGTATTACTTGTGGATGTCCGTCGGTGGGATGTTTGGTGGGCTGGTCAACGCGATCCTGGCCCCGGCGATCCTGAACGGGTTTTATGAATATCCCGCGGCGGTCGCCCTCGCGTTTCTGCTCGTGCCCTCCCCGTGGCCGTCAATCGACCGTCGGCCGCTTGTGCGCGCCGACCTGATCTTTCCAGCCGTCCTCGGCTTGTTCGCGGCAATTGTGTACGCCATCTCAAATTCGACTTCCCACAGCTGGGTCGCGGCAATCGTCTGTGCCTGCTTCATCCGTCGCCCGATCAGGTTCGGGGCCGGGGTCATCGTGCTGTCGATCGCTTCAGGAGTCGTCATCCCAAACGGCTGCACGGTACTTGAGCAGTCGCGGAACTTCTTCGGTGTACTCACGGTAATGGACCGTCCCAACCCGAACCAATCCAACATCCGGACTCACATACTCCAACACGGAACGACGGAACACGGCCGACAACTGCTGGACGAAAACCCGCTCGCTCGATTGCTTCCAAGATCATATTATGATTTAACTGGACCCATCGGGCAGGTATTCATGACGAACGGTGAACGGAAGCACTTCCCGCCGGTCGCCGTGATTGGACTCGGAACCGGGGCTCTGGCCGGGTATGCCGAGAAAGGGCAGGAATTCACCTTCTTTGAAATTGATCCCGCCGTGGTCAGGGTAGCTGAGAACCCGCAGTATTTCACTTATCTGTCGGAGTCTCGGGGGAAGGTCCGGATCGAACTCGGGGACGCCCGTCTGATGGTCGCCCGCGAGCCCGCCGGGCGATATGGGGTGATCGTGGTCGATGCCTTCAGCTCGGATGCGATACCGGTTCATCTGCTGACCGCCGAAGCGCTCGATGTGTATTTGGACAAGCTTGCCCCGGATGGATTGATCGCCTTCCACATCAGCAACCGTTTCCTCGACCTGGAGCGGGTGCTGGCCGGGCACGCCCGGACCCGAGGATTGCACGGGCTGGTCCAGTACGATCGGATGTTCAGTCGGGCAGATATCTTGCGCGAGAAGCAGGCATCGGATTGGGTTTTGTTAGCCCGCACTCCGGACGCGTTTGAAGGAGTGAATCGCATCCAGATCCCGGGCCGCGGGCCGCTTTGGCGTCCGCTTCGCGATTATCCCGACAGCCTGGTTTGGACGGACAACTTCTCCAACCTTCTAACGGTATTTCGGTTCCACGAACCGAAATAAGATAGCCCAGTTCTGTTACGCCTCGAATCTCTTTCTTCCGCGGCTCGGGTACTTACACTGCTAATCGTTCAACGATCGATGACTTCTCCCACTCATCGCGTCGATAACATCAATTGATGTGTACTTGCGACTCCGCCCAGCCCGAGGTATCGTTTAATATTCGTCGGAGGCGATCCCGTGGTTCCATTCCACCTCCGCTACACCCTCTCTCGTCGGCAGCGGTTCGCTGCCGAACTCCTTCCCTGGGTGCCCGTCATTGCCGGATCGCTCGGCTTTACCATCGGTGTCGCCGTCCTGGCCGTTGATGTCTCACTGAAGTTTCTCGCTTTGCTCCTCATCCCGCTCGCCTTCTACCCCAGGCTCCTCGTCGTCTTGTTCGACCTCACCATCCACTCGGGTCAAGCGGTCGAAGTGTTTGTCGATGACTCCAAACTGGAAATGAAGGTCGGCCAAAAGCACTTGTCGCTCCCGCTCGATGGGATTATTCAGGTGTTTCGGGCCGATAACGCCTGGACCGTGTTGCACTTCAGCGGAGCCGCTCTGTCCATCCCCGCGGATGTCATCACCGATGAGCAGATCGAGTATCTGAAGACGTTCGCTCGCATCGCTGCGGCAGAGCGGAAAGCCGCTCAGTCGGAACATTGAACACATTGTCAAAAACCGCCACCAACAATTCACACCCAAAAACTGCTGGCGTTTCCGCCTGGAGCGCGGGTATTCTGCATCTCAGTCCCGCCCGCCTTCCTCACTCTCCGGTGTCATCATGCCTCGCAAATCCTCTCGTCGAACCTTCCTGAAGCAGTCGATCGCCGCGGCAACAATCGCCCCGGTATTCGGGGTTCCCACCATCCTTGCCCAGAAGAACCCGAACGAGAAACTTGGCATCGCGGTCATCGGGTGTGGCGGACAAGGAACCGGCAAGGTGGGAACTGCCGCGGGCGAGCGGCTCATCGCTCTGGTGGATGTGGATGATGGAATACTGGGCGAAGCAACCAAAACGGTTTCTGCCAAGTACCCGAACCCAACAATATTCGCAGACTACCGCGAGATGTTCGACAAATGCCACAAGGATCTGGATGCGGTCCTGATCTCCACTCCGGATCATCACCACGCACCGGCCGCGATCCGGGCGATCTCACTCGGCAAGTCGGTGTTCTGCGAAAAGCCTCTCACGCAGTGTCTCTACGAAGCCCGCACCCTGACAGAAGCCGCAGCGAAACACAAGGTTGCCACGCAGATGGGCAACCAGGGACACAGCGGCGAAGGTTACCGTCGGCTCTGCGAATACATCTGGGCCGGGGCCATTGGGGATGTGACCGAGACTCACAGCAAGATGGATCGCAGTTTCGGCGGCAGTGGCGGTCGGCCAAAGGGCAAACCAGTGCCCAAGAATCTGCACTGGGATCTGTGGCTCGGGCCGGCCTCGGATCGCGAGTACCACGACGGCCTGCACCCGTTCGATTGGCGGTCGTGGATGGAATTCGGCACCGGCACGCTCGGCGATATGGGCTGTCACGTTCTGGATGGAGCGTTCTGGGCGATGAAGCTGGCCGATGCGAAATCGTTCACGATCGAGTGCATCGCGCAGAAGGGTGGGAGCAAGGAGATGTATCCCCAGAACAATCATATCCGCTGGCAGTTCCCAGCCCGCGGCGATATGCCGCCCGTCACCGTGAATGGCTACGACAACGACTGGCCGGCATCGGTGAAGGAACTTCTGACCAAATATCCGGACGAGAAGGGAATCAACACCATCTACGTTGGCGAGAAGGGAATGATGGTGACGGGAACTTATGGAGAGAACCCGCGGATTCTGCCAAAGGAGAAGCACGACGCGGTCAGGGCACCCGAGAAGACAATTCCGCGGTCAAGGCATGGGTCGATGGGCGACTTCATCGCCGCGTGCAAGGGTGGGGAGCCTGCAAGCTCGAACTTTTCGGTCTCGGGACCGTTCACCGAGTTCGTGTTGACGGGCGTGCTGGCAAGCCGAATGGGGGTCGGTAAGAAAATCGAGTGGGATGCGACGAAACTCCTGAGTACCAACATGCCCGCCGCGAACGAATTGGTGAAGCGAACCTATCGTAAGGGCTGGGAGGTTTGAGAGAGGTTCCGGTATCCCTTGCAGCGCCGTTGTCGTCTTGGGTCTGGTCCGCTATCTTGTAACGCACGGTGAACCACTGCGCTGGACCTCGTGTCCGGTTGGAGGATGTGGTCGACACCCGGAGCGGTGCTCGAGTGGTTGAAGAGGCAGCACTGGAAATGCTGTTTACGGGAAACCGTAACGAGAGTTCGAATCTCTCCCGCTCCGCTAGAAACCCCTGTAAAATCAGGGGTTTCTTCAATTAATGACGATTGGTTGAGCATATATCTTGCCCAACATAACGCGTATACTCACATCTCACATCTTCTGGAGGAAGTATTGCCTCTTTTCCGGTGAAAACCGCTCAATGGCGTAACGAAGCATCGTTCGGGGCATGTTAGTCCCATGTTCTTCGAGGAAGTCTACCAGCGTCGGTTCGTGCTTCTTCCCGACTTCTCGAAGC